>NZ_JASEWO010000301.1:0-2844 GCF_030024295.1 Pantoea sp. Pa-EAmG | reverse complement strand
AACATCCGCTAACCGCTTTAACGCCGCTTCTGGCGTCGCCGCTTCGACCTCTTCATCTAACTTTTTATAGCCTTGTGAAATGAGTAAGACAGCGCTTTCAACATCAGAGCGTTCCAGTGTCGCAACGATTTGTTCTTTGCGATAAAAAATGAATTCTGGCATAGCACTTTCCCGGTTCAACCTGCGAGGCCCCGATTATAGTGCCGAATGGACATAAAATGTATCCGTGCGCGCCGCCTGGCTAAGCCATCACTCATTTTACAGAAACATTGTCATCGCGTTTAATCACATCCAATCTTTAATTAGCTTCTCATAAAGATTTTCAGCTTCAGCCAATCGACTCAGCAAACAATATTCATCGGTTTGATGTGCCATCGTGGGTTCACCTGGACCGAGAATCATACACGGCGGATTGCCGAGTGCGGGCAGCAATAGCGACGCATCCGTAAAGTAAGGCACGACTTTGGCATCAAGTGGCCGATCAAACAGCGGTTGGCAATGGCGGTAAACGGATTGTACCCATTGGTTTTCTTCAGAACTCAACACCGCCGGCAGATCGACCAGGGTGGTGATCGTGACAGCCTCACCCAAGAGAGAAGCCAACTGCTGTCGTACTGTAGCGTGTTGCAAATTCGGTGCACTGCGAATGTCGACATCAAAAGCGGTGCGATCCGGAACGGAATTGATATTGAGTCCGCCCTCAATACGCCCAACATTCAGCGTAGGCTGCTTCATTAATGGATGCGGTGCGCCGGGAGAAAAGTGGCGAATTTTCCCCAGCGCATCTGCGGCCAGATAAATGGCATTGATACCCAGTTCTGGCATTGCGCCGTGTGCCGTTTTACCGTGAGTTTCACAGCGCAGCCACAGTGCACCTTTATGGCCAATGACCGGATAGTTAGCCGTGGGCTCCCCAACAATCAATGCGCCGATTTCAGGCAAGTTGCCCGCTTCTATCAATGCCCGCGCACCATCACAGCCGGTTTCTTCCCCACCCGTAATCATCAACACCACGCCGCGGCCCGCTTGAATCGCCGCTTTGTGCTGCACGCAGGCGATGGCGAAAGCGGCTACCGCTGCTTTCATATCGCTGGCGCCACGGCCATACAGGCGATCGCCGTCGATATCGCGACCAAAAGGGTCGAATTGCCATGGCTGATTGCCCAGCGGGACGGTGTCGAGATGACCGGTAAACGCGAGCGGTTTTCCTGCGGAGGTTCCCGCTATACTGGCAATCAGGTTGACCCGATCCGAACCAAATTTCGTGAGCGCGATGTCAAAACCTTGCTCCGCGAGCCAATCTGCCAGGAAATGCATGCAGTCGGCTTCATTGCCAGGCGGATTGATGGTGTTAAAGCCCAGCAGTTGCTGGGCGAGTTCAAGTGACTTTGGTGGCATATCAAGGGCGCTCCGTCAGCCAATCGAGGCAGTTCAGCCACAGTTGGCGATACCCTTTCCATTGAGAAAACGCTTCTGGTAACCAATGGGCGGACATATCGCTGGTCCAAACCAGAGAACGGCCATTTTGATACTCTCTTACTGCCAGCAAAGGATGAGCCGTACCCGCAACGGTGGCGATCAGTGTGCCTTCAGGCTGCATCTCCACCTCGTTATATCCCAGCAACCAGGGCCAATCGCCTGGAATATCCGCCAGTACTTTGTGTGACGTTGTCACCTCGGCGTAGCTGCCCTCCGGCGTTTCTATACGGTCATCCCAGGCGAGGCAGCGCACCGGCAATACTTTTTCCACCAGCGTATTACGGTAACGAGCACCGCCATTGATGCCCTGGAAACTGTAATAGCCGCCAATCATCATCAGAGCCCCACCTGCTGCTACATAATCGTGGATTAGCTTAAGACGATTGGGCGTACGACGGCTTTTCAGCCACGTATCCGGATGCAAAAGCAAAGTATTGGCGCCAATATCAGAGAGGATGATCGCATCCCACTGCTGTAAGGCTTCAAGCTCCAGAGGAAACTCAGTGGCCGCCGCGTGGGCAGGCATATGTGTAATGGCATAATCGCTATCTTGTAATGCCGCCATAAAATCGACGGCGCCGCTATGCCAGGTGGCGGTGGCGAATTGATCAAAGCCTTTCACATGGGTCGAGGTACTGGTCCAGGATTCTCCCACCAGCAAAATGTTCTTCTGCATAACGCGTCTCCGTTTATCCGCCAAATACTCGCTGCGGATTATCAATCATTAAGGTTTCGAGTTGTTCACCGCTAACGCCATGACGTTTCAGGCGCGGGACGAAATGTTTGAGAATGTAGCCATAACCGTGGCCACCGTAACGCGTCAGCATGGTTTTCAAGAACACATCCTGCGACATCAAAATCTGCTGGATATAGCCGTCCTCTATCAGTTCGCAGATGGCGCGTGCGTTCTCTTCATCGGATGGCGATTGGGCAGATTCGTCGGCGTAGTAATAACTCATGCCAATCATGTCGTACTCCAGAAAAACGCCGCGTTTAGCCAGTTCTCGCTGGTAGGGTTTGTCCGCAAAGCTGGGGTTCATATGGCACAGCACGGTATGACGCAAATCAGCCCCTTCCTGCTCAAGAATATCCAGCACCTTATGACCGAGCCGCTCCCAGCCAGGTAAGTGCACCTGGATGGGGACGCCGGTTGCTGCGCTGGCGCGACCGGCAGCACGCAGTGACTTCTCTTCATCGGGGGTGAAGCGACTGGAAATACCGATTTCGCCGATCAAACCGGCAATGACGTCAGGTTTTTCATCTGCTCCACCGAGGTCATAGATGAGCTTGTCAGTCAGCTGCTCAACGCTGATGCTTTTGACCCATTCGGGATGTGAAGGCTCCAGATAAAGTCCAGTGCCCATC
>NZ_JASEWO010000075.1:0-21049 GCF_030024295.1 Pantoea sp. Pa-EAmG | reverse complement strand
ATAAGTATTCGGTATCGCTTAATTTCTCAGATTAGTCTCACCGCTCACAACCTGTTTACAAATGGATCACAAGAAATATCCACAAAGAGATTGTCTATAATTTGACCCGGGAGTAGAGTGAAACCTGTTGCATAATTTTTAGCAAGCGCTAACTTTACCTTGTGGTATAGCAATGGCTATACTTTATAGCACCATCTATCAATGCGATAACTATAACCAAATTTCACTTGCCTTGAATGCCCCGTAAGCTGGATGGGTCAGACAAGCGTTAGGACAGGGTCAAAACTATGTCAGAAAGTCGCACCGCCGAGCGCGCCGCTCGCGGAGCCAGAAAGATCAAGCTCGCGCTGCTGGGACCGGCCTTCATCGCGGCCATTGGTTATATCGATCCCGGCAACTTTGCCACCAACATCCAGGCGGGGGCCGCGTACGGCTACAAACTGCTGTGGGTGGTGGTATGGGCCAACATTATGGCGATGTTGATCCAGCTGATGTCTGCCAAGCTGGGTATTGCCACCGGTAAAAACCTCGCCGAGCATATTCGCGATCGCTTCCCGCGCCCGGCGGTGTGGTTCTACTGGGTACAGGCGGAGATTATCGCCATGGCCACCGATCTGGCGGAATTCATCGGGGCTGCGCTCGGCTTTAAGCTGCTGCTCGGCATCTCGCTACTGCAGGGCGCGGTGTTAACCGGTATCGCCACGTTCCTGATCCTGATGCTGCAAAACCGTGGACAGAAGCCGCTGGAGCTGGTGATTGGCGGGCTGCTGCTGTTTGTCGCCGCCGCTTATATCGTTGAGCTGTTCTTCTCGCAGCCGCGCGTCAGCGATCTGGTGGTAGGCATGGCGCTGCCGAGCCTGCCCACTTCGGACGCGGTATTCCTCGCGGCTGGCGTGCTGGGCGCGACCATTATGCCGCACGTCATTTATCTGCACTCGGCGCTGACGCAGTACGGTAATAAAGGCAGCAAGGCGGAGCGCTACTCCTCCACCAAGCTCGACGTGGCGATCGCCATGACCATTGCCGGTTTCGTTAACCTGGCGATGATGGCCACCGCAGCGGCCGCGTTTCACTTTAGCGGTCACACGAGCATTGTTGATCTCGACCAGGCTTATCTGACGCTGCAACCACTGCTGGGTCACGCGGCGGCGATTGTGTTCGGGCTGAGTCTGGTAGCGGCCGGCCTCTCTTCTACCGTGGTGGGCACGCTGGCCGGCCAGGTGGTGATGCAGGGCTTTATCCGCTTCCACATTCCGCTGTGGTTCCGTCGTACCATTACCATGCTGCCGTCCTTTATTGTTATCTGGGCGGGCTGGGATCCGACGCGCATTCTGGTGATGAGCCAGGTGCTGCTGAGCTTCGGTATTGCGCTGGCGCTGATTCCGCTGCTGTCGTTCACCGGGAACCGAGACATCATGGGCGATGAACTGGTGAACTCACGCCTGATGCAAAATGCCGGTCGTCTGATTGTGGTGCTGGTGGTGGCGCTGAATATCTATTTGCTGGTGGGCGAAGCGCTCGGCTGGTAAGCAAATGACTGAATAGAAAAATCCCGGCTGCGTCTGCGCCGGGATTTTTTTTAATGGTGATGATGGTCGTGGCGGTCATGCCGATCGTGTCGGTGATCGTGACGCCAGTGTTCGCGACGTTCGCGCTCGTGCCAGCGGCGCTCACGTTCACGCTCCCAGGCTCGATGGCGTTTCCACTCTTCGTGACGCCACCAGCGATGATCGTTGTACTGATAGCGATCGTGCCACCAGCGCGGTTCACGCCAGCGACCGCCGTCCCAGTAGTAGCCGCGACGGTCGCGATCGCCGAGATGCAGCGTGACGCCAGGGGCCAGATTGATGGTAGCGCTACTGGCTTCAGCTGTGTGCAGCGCCAGAGGGGATAACGTTGCCAGCAAAGCGGCAAACAAAATTGCACGTTTCATACTTTCTCCTCATCGATAGCATCGAGGCTACCGTGGCGCTAGTGTGCCATATCGGACCAGACACGCCTTGAGATTTAGTCTGAAAAAGTGCCAGCGAAAGGTTGCGCAGCGTTTTCTGCTAAGGACAGCGCCCGGAAAAGTCCGGGCGGGTAAACGGTTACACCAAAATTTGCTCAATGGCGGCGATCTCGTCCGCGGTTAATTCAGGCTGGCTCAGCATGTCGACGGCATCATCAATCTGCGCGCTTTTACTGGCACCAATCAGCACCGACGTGACGCGCGTGTCGCGCAGCACCCAGCGCAGCGCCATTTGCGCCAGCTTTTGACCGCGCTGCTGTGCCAGCGCCTGCAGTTGCTGCACCTTTGCCATCTTCTCTGGCGTTAGCTGGTTTTCGTTGAGGAATTTGCTGCCGCTGGCGATGCGCGAATCCTGCGGAATGCCCTGCAGATAGCGGTCGGTCAGCACGCCACCGGCCAGCGGCGAGAAAGCAATACAGCCGACGCCATTGTCGCCCAGCACGTCCAGCAGACCCTGTTCCGGCGTGCGTTCGAACATCGAATAGCGCGGCTGGTGGATCAGGCAGGGGGTGCCGAGATCGCGCAGCATGGCGATAGCGGCGGCGGCTTTATCCGCCGGGTAGTTCGAAATCGCCGCGTACAGCGCTTTACCCTGACGCACCACCTGATCGAGCGCGCGCATCGTCTCTTCCAGCGGCGTTTCCGGATCCGGACGATGGTGATAAAAGATATCCACGTACTCCAGCCCCATGCGCTTCAGGCTTTGATCGAGACTGGAAATCAGGTATTTGCGTGAGCCCCAGTCGCCGTACGGACCGTCCCACATGGTGTAACCCGCTTTGGTGGAGATCACCAGCTCGTCGCGCAGGCCGTGAAAATCTTCGCGCAGAATGCGGCCAAAGTTGCTCTCCGCAGAACCGGGCGGCGGCCCGTAGTTATTGGCCAGATCAAAATGGGTTATACCGCGATCGAACGCGTGACGCAGCAGCGCGCGGCTGTTGTCGACGCGCGTGCTGTCGCCAAAGTTGTGCCATAGACCCAGCGAAATCGCCGGCAGCTTCAGGCCGCTGCGGCCGCTGCGGCGATACTGCATCTGGTGATAACGTTCGGCGTGGGGAAAAGTACTCATGCAGCGTTCCTGTCTCAGGTGGGAGAAAGTGGCATCAGCATAGCAGTGTATGCGTTTACACTGCGCCGTAACGCGGCAAAGATCGCAACTTACAGAATTTTCTGTCGTCGTAACGAATGCTTGCCATGCATGACAGCGCGATGATGGCGAAAATCTCGCCAGTTCAGCCACATCGCTAATACTCCTGATCATTCCCCCTCACAGGAGCGGTCGATGAACACTCTTAACGTTGGCGACTATTTACTGCATCGTTTGCACCAGGCGGGTATCCGCCATCTGTTCGGCGTACCCGGCGACTACAACCTGCAATTTCTCGACAGCGTCATTGACCATCCCGGTATTACCTGGGTCGGCTGCGCTAATGAACTCAATGCCGCCTATGCGGCCGATGGTTACGGTCGCTGCAACGGCGCGGCCGCGCTGCTGACCACCTTTGGCGTCGGTGAACTCAGTGCGATTAACGGCATCGCCGGCAGCTACGCCGAATATGTGCCGGTGATTCACATCGTCGGCGCTCCCGCCAGCCTCGCCCAGCAGCAGGGCGACTGCGTGCATCATTCGCTCGGCGACGGCGATTTCGGCCATTTTCTGCGCATGGCCCAGGAAGTCAGTGCTGCCAGCGCGGTGCTGAGCGCCGACAACGCCGTGGCTGAAATTGATCGGGTCATCGCTGGCGCGCTACAGCAGCACCGTCCGGGCTATTTGCTGCTGGCGGTGGATGTCGCCGCCGCCACGGTAACGCTGCCGTCAGCCAGCGCCAGCCCGGTACCGGCTGAAAACCGCGACGTGGCGCAGGCGTTTGCCGCAGCGGCGGAACGCCTGCTGGCACCGGCGCAGCGCGTGGCGCTGCTGGCCGATTTTCTCGCTGCCCGCTGGCAGCTGCAGGCGCCGCTGGCTGAGCTGCGTGCGCTGCGTGCCATTCCGGCAGCCACGCTACTGATGGGCAAGGGCGTGCTGGATGAGCAGCAACCGGGCTTCGTCGGCACCTACGCCGCCAGCGGCAGCCGCGAAACCGTGCGCGCGGCAATTGAAGACACCGATGTCACCCTGTGCGTCGGCGTGCGTTTTACCGACACCCTGACCGCCGGGTTTACCCAGCAGCTGTCGGCGCAGCGGGTGATTGATCTGCAGCCGTTTCATGCCAGCGTCGCCGGAGAAACCTTCGCACCGCTGAGCATGGCGCAGGCGCTGGCCGCGCTGCTGCCGGTTTATCAGCGCCACTGCGCGCACTGGGCCACGGGCGTGGCCGACATGCCGGACGATGCACCGCCCGCTGCTGCCGCCGTAATCAGTCAGCAGGCTTTCTGGCAGGCGATGCAGCGTTTCCTGCAGCCCGGTGATATTATCCTTGCTGATCAGGGCACGGCGGCGTTTGGCGCTGCCGCGCTACGTTTACCGCATGATGCGCAGCTGCTGGTACAACCTTTATGGGGTTCCATTGGCTATACTTTACCCGCCACCTTTGGTGCCCAGACGGCGCAGCTTGACCGCCGCGTCATTCTGATCATCGGCGATGGATCGGCGCAGCTGACCATTCAGGAACTGGGATCGATCCAGCGCGACGGCTTAAGCCCGATCATTTTTCTGCTGAATAATGAGGGATACACTGTCGAACGCGCGATCCATGGAGCGGAACAGCGCTACAACGACATCGCGCAGTGGAACTGGACCGCGCTGCCGCAGGCGATGAGCCTGAATTGTGCGGCTCAGAGCTGGCGCATCAGTGAAACGGCGCAGCTTGATGCCGTGATGGCACTGCTCAGCCAGGCGCGTTGCCTGTCACTGATTGAAGTGGTGATGGAGAAACAGGATCTGCCGCCGCTGCTGCGTACCGTGACGGCGGCGCTGCACCAGCGTAATAGCCACAAAGTTTAGGACAGTTGCCTCTGTACAGTTGGGCTGGCGACAGTCAGGCTGTGCGTCGCACTGAATGACCAACGCTCATCGTGCAAGGTGAGCGTTGTTGTTTTATTGGCAGGCTTTTATAGTGTCCTGCACTTGTTTATGACCCAAGCGGAGCAGCAGAAGAATGACAAAATACGCCCTGGTCGGCGATGTGGGCGGCACTAACGCTCGTCTCGCCTTGTGTGAGGTGGAGACCGGCGCCATCTCCCAGGCCAAAACATTCTCAACATCAGACTACGACAACCTTGAAGCAGTTATCCGTCACTATCTGGATGAGCAAAAACAGGACATTACCGACGGCTGCATCGCCATCGCCTGTCCGATCACCGGCGACTGGGTGGAGATGACCAACCATGACTGGGCCTTCTCAACGCGTCAGATGAAGGAAAGTCTGGGCTTTACTACGCTGGAAATCATCAACGATTTCACCGCGGTTTCCATGGCGATTCCAATGCTGACGGCGCAGGACGTACTGCAGTTCGGCGGCAAATCGCCGGTGCAGGATAAGCCGATTGCCATTTACGGTGCTGGCACCGGGCTCGGCGTCAGCCATCTGGTGCACGTTGATAAGCGCTGGGTCAGCCTGCCGGGTGAGGGCGGTCACGTTGACTTTGCGCCAAACAGTGAAGAAGAGGATGCGATTCTTGAAGTGCTGCGCGCCGAACTGGGTCACGTTTCTGCCGAGCGCGTGCTGTCGGGTTCCGGACTGGTTAACCTGTATCGGGCGATTGTGAAATCCGATCAGCGCGAGCCGGAAAACCTCAAGCCAAAAGATGTCACCGAGCGGGCACTGCAGGATAGCTGTATTGACTGCCGCCGCGCGCTGACGCTGTTCTGCGTCATCATGGGACGGTTTGGCGGCAACCTGGCGCTGAACCTCGGCACCTTTGGCGGCGTGTACATTGCCGGTGGCATCGTGCCGCGCTTCCTCGATTTCTTTAAAGCGTCCGGCTTCCGCGCGGCGTTTGAAGACAAAGGCCGCTTCCGCGATTATCTCGTCGATATTCCTGTTTACATGATTACTCACGACCAGCCGGGCCTGCTTGGCGCCGGTGCCCATCTGCGTCAGGCGCTGGGGCGCGTGCTGTAATCACCCGGGCGAACGGTTTCCTGCGCCGTTCGCCCTAAAGATGCATCAACTGGCGAAACGCCTTTACCTTGCTGCGACTCACCGGCACCTGCGCATCCATATCGCGCAGCTTCACCAGATAGGTGTTGTTAAACCACGGTTCGATCTCGCCAATCTTGCTCAGATTAACGCAGTAGGAACGGTGGCAGCGAAAGAACATCGACTCAGGCAAACGGCTGCAAAACTCGCTGATCGCCATCGACATCACATAGGCTTCGCGCCGCGTGTAGACAAACGTCAGCTTCTCATGTGCTTCAACGTAATAGATATCGTTAATATCGGTCACGATAATGCGCTCATCTTTGACTAAATTCACCGTTTGCGGCGCGCTGGCTGCCGGGTTGTGCTGCTGCGCCTGCTGCTGTTGTGCGCTGGCCTCCAGCTTGTTCAGCATGGTGATGATGCGCGACTCGTGATACGGCTTGAGGATGTAGTCAAACGCCTGCAGTTCGAAGGCCTCGACCGCGTGCTCTTTCCACGCGGTGATAAACACAATCAGCGGCTTATGGATAAACTGGTTGATGTTCTGCGCCAGCAACATGCCGTCCAGCGACGGGATGTTGATATCGAGAAAAATCACGTCCACCCGATGAGTCTGCAGATACTTCAGCACTTCCAGCCCATCATCAAAACAGGCTTCGATGCTGATCTGGCTATGCTGCTGGATCATCCAGCTTAGCTCCTGCTGCGCCAGGAATTCGTCTTCGACAATAATGGCTTTCACGCTGAGGTTTCCGCTAACGGGGTGAGCGGGCCGGACAGCCGCTGACCACTTTTGCTGAGGGTAAAGGCGATTTCCGTACCGGGCTGATGACGGGTGATGGTTAAGCCGTGGCCGGACAGCAGTTTCACCCGGTGATGCACATTCAGCAGGCCAATTTTGTTTCCCGGCATTTCGTTGCGCGCCACCCGGCTGACCACCTCTTCGCTGATGCCGGCACCGGTATCGCGCACCGCCACGCGCACGCGATCGCCCAGATCTTTCACGCTCAGCGTGACCACGCCTTTGCCACGGCAGGGCTGAATACCGTGCACGATGGCATTCTCCACCAGCGGCTGGATCAGCAGGCTGGGCAGCGAAAAGTGCAGATCTTCATCGATGTCGTAAATCATCGACAGCTTGTCGCCAAACCGTGCCTGCTCAATGGCGATGTAATCTTTCACCTGCCACAGCTCTTTTTTGATGTCGATGGGTTCATCGTCGTTGAGTTCCAGGTTGTAACGCAGGTAGCGCGACAGATTAATCACCAGCTGGCGCGCCGTGTCCGGGTTCAGGCGAATCGATGAGGAGATAGCATTCAGCGCGTTAAACAGGAAGTGCGGGTTGATTTTGCTTTGCAGCGCGCGCAGTTCCGCTTTATTGGCCATCTCGCGCAGCTGCTCGGCACGCGAGACTTCCAGCTGCGTCGAGATGATTTGCGACAGGCCGACCGCCATCTCTTTCAGCGAACCGGTAATGCGATGGGCGCGGCGATAGTAGATTTTCAGCGTGCCGGTCACTTCCCCTTTTTCCCAAAGGGGAATCACCAGCATTGAGTGAATGTCTTTGGTGCGGTGTGCCTCATCGTTATTCTTAATGATAATTTTTCCGCTGGCGATCGCCTGCGCGGTGGTCGGACTGATGCCGTCGTCGCCGTTGTGGTAGTTCTGCTCGCCGTAGCCGACGTAAGCCAGAATCTGTTTGGTGTTAGTGATCGCCACCGCATCGGCATGGATGTCGCTGCGAATGATGGCGCACACTTTGCGCAGCGAGTCGCTGTTAACCTGACGAAACAGCGGCAGGGTTTTGTTGGCAATCTCCAGCGCCAGCTTGGCCTGACGCGCGGCAATCGCCTCTTTTTCCCCTTCGACGCTCTGCACCAGCAGCACAATCAAACCAATGCTCGACGCGCCGAGAATCATCGGCAGCGCAATTTCCGACACGATGGTTAAACCGAGTGACATCGGTTTCGCCCACAGCACGATCAGCAGCATGGTCAGGCTTTCACACAGCATGCCGCCGAGGATGCCGGCGCGCCAGCGCTGCTCTTTGCTGACGAAGCGGTTGATGGCGCCGGCGGCGATACCGGCGATGATGCTGGTAATCAGACAGGGCACCGAGGTGATGCCGTCGATATCAATCAGGAAGCGGTGCACGCCGGCAATCACGCCGGTTGCAATGCCGACCCACGGCCCGAACAGAATGCCGCCCGCCATGACCGCAATCACCCGGACGTTGAGCAGTGAGCCGTCAACATTGATGCCGGACCAGGTGCTGAACAGCGCAAACAGCGAGAAGATGGCGGTCACCACGGCTTTTTCGCCGATTGAGTGTTCATCTTTTTGCAGTAGCTGACGAAATACGCGGGTGCGGGTCAGGAAGAACAGGCAGATCAGCATCAGCGCGGCGCGGTCAAACACCGCCAGCAGCATGTCGAAATGGGAAGGCACGGTGTTCTCCGGAGCAGGCAAGGTTGCGGACATGATAAAAAATGTGATCGCGATCCGCCAGCGTCCCGGCAAGCTGCAGACGTTTCTCATAGCCTGGATCAATTTTTAAGGTGCGCGCTGCCGGTGCGCATGAATGCGCAACCTGCAAGACCGCGGATGCACTCCAGGGGCGCCATTTATGGCGACCAGATACGAAGATGCGCGCTGCCGGTGCGCATGAATGCGCACCCTACAAGACTGCGGATGCACCGTAGGGGCGCCATTTATGGCGACCAGATCCGCCCGTAACATCCGACCCTGAAAGGAAGCAAGGCTGATTATCCGGTTCGAAACCTGAAAAGAGGAAATCCTGAGTGCCAAAAAGAGGATTGCTGAAAGCGTGCAGCGTTCACTGGTTGTCACGGATGCGGTTTGCTATTTTGCCGTAAGCACAACAGCGGAGCGTGGCCATGCAATTACTCACCCCTCGTTTGTCCCTCAGCCGGTTACAGCCGGAAGACTGGCAGATTTTCAAAGCGGTACATGAAGATGCCGCGACCATGACCTGGGTGAGCGAGATCCCCGATGAAAACGACATCCGCCAGCGCTTTAACGAGCGGCTGGCACCGTGGCAACCCAGCAGTTTTCACATGCTGTGCCTGGTGGCGCGCCTGCGCGACAGCGGTGAAGCGATTGGCCTGTTTGGCTGCAGCGCCGAATGGCATCCGTATCGTCAGGCCGAAGTGGGTTACATGCTGCGCCACGCCTGTACCGGTCAGGGCTACGGCAGCGAAGCGTTGCAGGCATTGTGCACGTTCCTGCTGCAGGCCGACTTCCACAAACTCAAAGCGCTGGTGATTGAGGGCAACTGGCCGTCGCGGCGCATTCTGGAAAAGAACGGTTTCGCGCTGGAAGGCACGCTACGCGATAACTACCGGCTCAACGGCCAGTGGGTAAACGATTGGGTGTTTGGGCGCTTAAACGAAGCAGGCTAAGAAAATTTGCCGTCCCCCCTCGACAATATTGTTATCAGCGCGTTATGTTCTTGTTTCGGTCACGGCAGTGACCAGCGTCGCTCGGACGGTCCGGGCGCTAACGTAATCCAGAGGACATCATGGCTGATAACAGCACACCCCGTCGTTTCTCGCGTATTGAACGTCTCCCCCCCTATGTATTTAACATCACGGCTGAATTGAAGATGGCTGCGCGCCGGCGCGGCGAAGACATCATCGATTTCTCCATGGGCAACCCGGATGGCGCGACACCGCCGCACATCGTGGAAAAGCTCTGTCAGGTGGCACAGCGTGAAGACACGCACGGCTACTCTACCTCCAAAGGGATTCCGCGCCTGCGTCGCGCCATTTCGCGCTGGTACGCCGAGCGTTACCAGGTGGATATCGATCCGGAATCCGAAGCTATCGTTACCATCGGCTCGAAAGAGGGCCTGGCGCACCTGATGCTGGCGACGCTCGATCACGGTGACACCGTGCTGGTGCCCAATCCCAGCTACCCGATTCACATCTACGGTGCGGTGATCGCCGGCGCGCAGGTGCGCTCGGTGCCGCTGGTCGCGGGCGTCGATTTCTTCAATGAACTGGAACGCGCCATCCGCGAAAGTTACCCGAAACCGAAGATGATGATCCTCGGCTTCCCGTCCAACCCGACATCGCAGTGCGTGGAGCTGGACTTCTTCGAGCGCGTCATCGCGCTGGCGAAGCAGTACAACGTGCTGGTCATCCACGATCTGGCCTACGCCGACATCACCTATGATGGCTGGAAAGCGCCGTCGATTATGCAGGTGCCGGGCGCGCGCGATGTGGCGGTGGAATTCTTTACCCTGTCAAAAAGCTACAACATGGCGGGCTGGCGCATCGGCTTTATGGTCGGCAACAAAGAGCTGGTGGCGGCACTGGCACGCATCAAAAGCTATCACGACTACGGCACCTTCACACCGCTGCAGGTGGCGGCGATTGCGGCACTGGAGGGCGATCAGCAGTGCGTGCGTGATATCGCCGAGCAGTATAAACGCCGGCGCGATGTACTGGTGAAGGGGCTGCATGAGGCAGGCTGGATGGTCGATCTGCCGAAAGCGTCCATGTACGTCTGGGCGAAAATCCCCGACCATTACGCGCATTTAGGCTCGCTCGAATTCGCCAAGCTGCTGCTGCAGGAGGCGAAAGTGTGCGTCTCGCCGGGCATTGGCTTTGGTGATTACGGCGATACCCACGTGCGTTTTGCCCTGATTGAAAACAGCGATCGTATTCGTCAGGCGGTGCGTGGCATTAAAGCGATGTTCCGCGCCGACGGTATTTTGCCGGGAACGATAAAAGCGGTGGAAGAAGCAGAGTAACTACAAATCGGGGCGACTGAGCGGTCGCCCCGGCTGGCGTCTTTACAGCATCAGCACGAAGGTGCCGACCCAAAGTAAGACGAAGAAAGAGATTCCCATCAAGGCGTATTTCACAAAACAACTCCTCTGAGCGGTTACAATGATGGCGATCCCAAACCAGCGTAACCCGAACAGAATAAGAGAAAGGTGGAGTTCATCATCGCTACACGCTTTCTACTCAGGTCGCTTCGGGCTGCCCCGAAACAGGATCGAGCGCTAATTTACGCGGATTCGATCCGAAAATAAATAGGTCACTTCTGAGAAGTTGCTCACATTTTCATCGGGTCTCAATCTGCGGAATCGCCGACATGCCGACACGTAATTGCGCCAGATCGCTTTGATGCGGATCCAGCACAATTTTCACCGGCAAACGCTGAACCACTTTAGTGTAGTTGCCGGTGGCGTTATCGGGGGCAATCGCGGAAAACGTGGCGCCGGTAGCGGGCGCGATACTGTCGACGTGACCGGTGAAGGTCTTGCCGGGCAATGCATCAATCTTCACCACCACTCTCTGGCCCGGGCGCACACTCGCCAGCTGCGTCTCCAGATAGTTGGCGGTGATGTAAGTCTGCTGCAGCGGCACCACGGCCAGCAGACGCGTACCCGCGCTGACCCAGGCTCCCACGCGCACCGAACGCTGACCCACCATGCCATCCACCGGCGCAACAATACGCGTATAAGAGAGATTCAGCCCGGCCTGGTCGACGCTGGCCTGCGCCGCCGCGACATCAGCCTCCGCCTGACGCAGCGCGGCCTCAAGTACCTTCACCTGCTGTTCGGCCGCCGCCAGCGCCGCTGCGCTCTGGCGCACCGTAGCGGCCGCAGAACGCTGGGTTGAGCTGGCTTTCTGCTGATCGTCAGCGGCTATGGTGCCGCTCTTGTACAGCTGGTTGTAGCGCGCCGCGCTCTGTCCGGCATACTGTGCCGATGCCTGACTGGCGGCCAGCGTGGCGCGGGCCTCGGCAATGGTGGACTGCTGCTGGTCGAGCTGCGCCTGCGCGCTCAGCCGTTTGGCGTCGCTGACCTGCAGATTAGCCCGCGCGGTCTCCAGCGCCACGCGATAGTCGCGGTCGTCGAGCGTCGCCAGCACGTCGCCAGCCCGCACGCGCTGGTTATCCTGCACGTTGACGTGGGCAATGTAGCCGGACACCTTCGGGGCCACCAGCGTGTAATCGGCATTCACCCAGGCATCATCAGTGCGATGGTCGTTGCCGGTCATGGCTGACCACAGCCAGAACGCCATCGCCAGCAAAACCAGCAGCAGGGCGCTCAGCAGGATTGTTCGTTTCATAGCAAAAGCGTGCATAACAGTTATTCCGGAGTTTTGGTAACAGGTTGAATCAGGGTTTGCGGTGGCCAGACGCGTTTCGCCAGGCACAGCGTCAGCACTAACAGCCCGGCAGCGAAGGCGATCAGCATCAGATACGCATCGCTCAGGCTCAGCACCATGGCCTGATGCTTCAGCAGGGTGGCGAAGCCGCTGAGATTGGCCGCGCTGCTGGCGCTGCCGTCGGCCAACAGCGGCAGGCTGCTGCTGGCCTGCTGGCTATCCGCTGCGGTCATCAGCCAGCTGCGACTGGCAGCCTGATCGACCAGCACGCTGGAGTGAAACTGCTCACGATGGCTGATAAACCACTCCACCAGCGTGCTGGCGGCAATGCTGGCAAAGCCGCGTACGGTATTGAACATGGCGGAGGCGAACGGCCCTTCCGGCGGCGCGACCACGCTGGTGGCGCTCATCAGCACCGGCAGAATCACCATCGGCTGACCAAACGCCTGCAAGATCTGCATCAGCCAGAAGTTTTGCCGCGCCCAGTCGGTAGTGATCTGCATGCCGAGCAGGCAGGCGGTTGCCAGCAGCAGCACACCGACGCTCAGCACCCAGCGGCAGTCAATCCAGCGGATATTCAGCAGGCTGGCGACCAGCGGTGCAATCAGCAGCTGTGGCAGGCCGATGGTCAACGCCAGCGGCGCGAACTGCAGCGTGCGAAACCCCTCCACCTGACCAAAATAGGCCGACGGCAGCGCCGAACCGGACAGCGCCAGAATCAGTACACCCGCCAGCGCCAGCAAACCGTGCGACAAATTACGGCGGCGCAGCATCTGCAACTTAAACAGCGGCAGCGGGTGAAACCATTCATTAATAAAGAACACAATCAGCAACGCCAGCGCGCTGAATAATAGGGCGACAAACAGCGGCGAGCTGAGCCAGTCGAGACGCTCACCCTGCGTCAGCGCCAGAATCAGCAGCGCCATGCCCGAGCAGCCGCTCAGCATGCCGAACAGGTCAATCTGTTTAAATCGCTCAGTGCGCAGCGGATCCTGCGGCAGGCCCCAGCCGATCAGCAGCATGGCGATCAGCATGGCCGGCACCACCTGCCAGAACACAAACATCCAGCTGACGTCATCGGTCCAGAACGCCGCCAGCGACGCCGCCAGATTCGGGCCAAACGTGGCGGTGAGGGCGTAAGCACTCAGCCCATAAAGTTTGATCGGCGGTGGCAGAAAGCGCAGCGCCACCGTCATCAGCAGCGGCGGCAGGGCGCCGCCAAACAGTCCCTGCACCACGCGCAGCGCAATAAACAGCGGAGCCGTGGGCATAAAGGGCAGCAGGACACCGCACACCATGAAACCGGCCGACACCGCCAGCGCGAAGCGGCGCAGCGAAAAGGTGACGGCGAACCACGGCGCAATCATCATCGCGGCGACTTCCGCTGCCTGATAGGCCGAAATAATCCAGCTGCCGTCATCGTAGCTAATGCCGACTGCGGCACGGATATCGGCCAGCGCGATGTCGGTAACGCGATCGTTTAATCCGGAGGTCAGCGCGGCGATCAGCACCCCCACCAGCCCCAGCGCGAGGCGCAGGGTAAAAGGATGCGGTGCCGGTGCCGCCACGGGCTGGGCATTCATAACAGGTGTCTCGTTATTGGTTGATGCAGTGTATTGCGATGTGATACAGCTCGCATCTTACATTTCGATATGGTGTATTGCAATGTGATACAGGGTGTAAAAGTGCGATCGTTCGCGCTAAAGTAGGACAGGCCAAAAAGGAACGTATCATGGTAGAACCTCCCTCAAGCCGTGAGGATGAAAAAGCGGGTGGCATTCAGGTCATTGCGCGTGCGGCAAAAATTTTAAATGCGCTCGGTGAGCATCCGGGCGGCATGAGTCTGGGTGAAATTGCGCAGGTGGTCGATCTGCCGCGCTCGACGGTGCAGCGCATCGTGGCGGCGCTGGATAGCGCGCAGCTGGTGCGCAGCGGCGGGGCAGGCGGGCTGCGCCTCGGTCCGGCGTTGCTGAAGCTGATCTCCAGCGTGCACAGTGACGTGGTGGAAATTGTCCGGCCGTTCCTCGAACAACTCTCGGCGGAAATCAATGAAACGGTGTCGCTGGCGCGGGCCAGCGGGACGCAGCTGGCGATTGTCCATTACGTGGTGGCCACGCGTGAGCTGCGCGTGGTGCCACACATCGGCCTGAATCTGCCGCTCTACAGTACGTCCGGTGGCCGGGCGCTGCTGGCGCTGGAGAGCGACGAAGATGTGCGGGTGATGGTCGGCGAAGCCTATGCGGAACTGACGGAAATGACGGTAAAAACGCTGCCGCAGTTGCTGACGCTGATTGCGGAGGTGCGCGTCAGCGGACTGGCTATCGATCGCGGCGAAACGCTGGAGGGCATTTCCACCATGGCGGTCGCGATTGATACGCTGTTCGGGCGCTTCTCGATCTCACTGCTGGTGCCGACGGCACGTTTTCACCGCCAGGAAGCGCATTACCGGACAGCGCTGATAAAGTGTAAAGAGGCGCTGATTCGCGAAATTGGCAAAATAACTGCTGCGGAAGGATAACCGACTGATGAAAACCTTGCTGATGGCCATCGATAACTCACCGGTGGCGGAAAAAGTGATCGCCCTGACCATTGAACAGGCGCTGGCGCAACAGGCGCAGGTCACCGTGCTGTGCTGTGTCGATCCGGCATATTCGTCGTGCAATCAGCCGATTGAGATCGACGCCGGGGAAGACCCGGACGATTTTGTCGTGGCGCAGGATGAACAAAATACAGCTGAAATGGTGGTACGCCATGCGCTGGCACCGCTGCTGCGCGCTGGCATTGACGCACGCGGGCTGATTCTGGCCGGTGAAGCGGCGGAAACCATTGTGGCGCAGTCTGAGGCGTTGCACGCCAGTATGATTATAATGGGCCGTCGTCACCTGTCGCCGCTCAACCGCCTGCTGAAAGGCTCGGTAAGCGCAGCAGTGATTGAACGCGCCAGCTGTCCGGTTTTAATTGACGTTCGCAAGGATTAATATCGCTCCATGTTCTCGCTTTTCCCGCTCACGCTGGCCGCTTTTGTGCTGCTGGCGATCATCATCGTGGTACTGCTGCGCACCACCGCGCTGCGCGTCTGGCAGGGTGTCCTGCTGTTTTTGCTGCCTGTGCTGCTGGCTAATCTGCTGTGGTTTAGCTGGCTGCATCCGCGTCAGGAGCGCGAGGCGCTGGCGGTGCAGGTGGCTACCCAACTGAGCGACGCGCCGGGTTATCGCGTGCTGAAAGTGCAGGAGCCGGCGCTGTGGCAACTGCTGAATCGTGAGTTGCAGCACAAGCTGGCAGAGGGCGTACCTGCGGAGCAGGCGCTGGGCGATATGCGCGGCTGGCTGATGGATTTGGTGAATCAGCGCATGGCGCGCGCCAGCGATGCGGCGATCATCAACTATATCCGCGTTTCGGTGCAGGAGATGCAGGCGCTGCAGCAGCAGGATACGCAGCGCTGCTTCCGTTTCCTCTATCCGCAGGTCAGCGGTGGCGTCAATCTGCAACAGGTGCTGTCGCCGGAGCTTAATCAGCGCGATGGTGAAGCGCTCGAGGCACTGCTGCAAAACAGTACCGGCGATGAGCTGGCGGTGGATCAGTCTCAGGCGCAGCGCGATCTGCAGCGTGTGGTGGAAAAACTGTATGGCAAGTGGGGCGATAAGCTGCAGCAGCTGAATATGCCGGCGGATACGGCGGTGGATCGCGGCACGATGTGCGCGATGTCGATTGATCTTTACAGCGGAATTCTCGCATTGCCGGACAAACAAGCGGCCAATCTTTTGCGTAAGATGGTCAGCCTTACCGGATAACGGGCGAAAAAAAAGCCCGCTCAGCACGGGCATAAAGGTCACTTTCAGTATGTCTTTTTGTGGGTATCACCTGGTGTGGTGCAGACTTCGTTTTGTCTGAAGTCATCTTCTCACTGCTGATGTGATAAGGAAAACCGTTTGGTTTTATTGATTTGATTGGCGAAAGCTTTGCATTAATCGGACATTTCGCGTCTTTTTCCTATAGAGGCGTGTGGCGTTGCCTTTTACACTGCAACGTCTGATGAGGACATCCTAATGAATAAAATGCTTATTAGCGCGTTAGCGCTTTTTATGCTGGCCGGTTGTAGTGTCAGCAAACCCGGGGGTTTTGAGCGCGTGGATGAAGATGCCCGTTCAAATACCGTACAGTATCGTTACGATCCACAGAAGCTGGATAAAGATGCGCTGGAACTTGATCTGGCGAATTACTGTAACCAGCGCGGCTTCGATAAAGTCGAATCGCTTCCGGCGCAGGACAGCAATTTGCCTGGCCTGAAGAAAGTCTGGTATCAATGTAATTACGCGGTGAAAAGCTAAAAAATAAGGGCGGGATTGATTCCCGCCCTTTCTTTATTCATTTTTTATTATGTGCTGTGTGTGCTTTGCCCAATTACCAGTGACGATAGCCGCCATGGCCGTGATGCCAGCCGCCGCCGTGCCCGTGGCCCCAGCCGGGACCGCGTCCATGGTCGTGCTCGATAATACACCCGCTTAGCATGGTCATCATCGCCACCACCGAAGCGACTTTTATTAACTTCTTCATGGAGAGTCCTCCTCTTTTCCAATGAGGCCAGATTAACCGGGAAAAGTGGAGTGAAGATGCAGTGAATGTAGAGTTATTTCCGTAAATATTACCCGATATGTCAATTAAAAGCTAAAAGTGCCAGGGCGGGAAATAAACCAATCGGAATAAGCTGAATAGCGCCTGATAATAACCCGATTACTCTGAAATGCAAGGTTAAATAACAGTCATTCTCAACGCGTGATCAATTCTGTGGTTATCAGTAAAAAGCCTGCCGTGCATTTACACGGCAGGGTGGTGAATTAATTATGCAGTACCGGCGCGACCAGGTTTTGACGATTTGGCAGACGGATACTGAGCGACAGCACCAGCGAGATCACCAGCAGCGTCATAATCAGACTGAAGGTCACGGTGAAGCCGCCGAACACCGAAGCTACCAGCGAGCCAAGCACGCTACCGATGCCGAAGCCGAGATAGATCAGGCCGTAGTTTTTGGTCAGGTTGTTGAGGCCGAAGAAATCGCTGACCAGTGACGGGAAGACGGTGATGGTGCCGCCAAAGCTGAACGCCACGCAGGCCAGCGACAGGAAGAAGGTGGTTTCATTCATGTGGGTGAACAGCAGGATGCTCATGCCGCTCAGCGAAACCAGCTGTGCCAGCGAAATGACCCGGATGCGCGCCATTTTGTCCGACAGCACGCCGAGAATCAGTCGTCCGCTCAAATTGGCAATAGCAATTATCGTCACCGCATTGGCCGCCGTTTGCGTACTCAGGTGCACCAGACCTTCACCAATATCCTTCGCTACGCCAATCACATACAGACCGCTCATGCAGGCCGTCAGGAACATCAGCGCCAGCATCCAGTACTGCGGCAGGCGCACCGACTGCGCCAGCGTGAACTCCTGTGTGGCCTGCTGCTGACGTGAGCCGGCCTGCTGCAGCGGCGCATCGCGCATCATCAGGGCACCGGCAATAATCATCGTCATCGCCAGCACACCCCAAATCACAAAGGTATTTTCCAGCCCCTGAGTGCTGAGCAGCGCGCCACAGATGAATTTAAAGCCGAGACTGCCGAGGCCGTAAGCGCCGATCGAACAGGCCGAAATCAGCCCTTTGCGCTCCGGAAACCACTTCACGCAGTTAGAGAGCGTCATCAGATAGCCCGCGCCATCGGCCAGCCCGACCAGAATGCCGGCGCTCAGGTACAGCATCATCAGGTTGTCAGCATGGGCGGTCAGCCAGAAGCCAATCGCCATCAGAATGCCTGCACCGATAGTGACATTGCGCACGCCAAAGCGCTCCTGCAGCTTGCCGGCCAGCGAGGAGGCAATCGCCAGACCGAGGCTGAGCAGACCAAAGGAAAAAGCCACCTGGCTGACCGGCGCATCCAGTTTCTGTGCCAGCTGGCCATTAAACAGGCTCCAGGTATAAACCGAGCCGAGCGCGAACTGGGTAATGATGGTGCCTGCGAGGGTAAGGATACGGACACGCTGATGATTAGGGGTAACGGCTGTTGTCATTTTTCTCTCTCCCATCCGGGAATACGGAATCTGCAGCGATAATAAGCCTCACGCGGGCGCGGGTGGTGCGGACGGGCGTGAACGGAGCGGGAGACGGAATGAAATGCTGTGAAACCGGTATGAATGGCATTGCGCCTTTGCTTAAGCGCAGCGCGGATGTCGTCACATGAACAGGCATTGCGACAGGTGAGCATGTGTAACAGGGTGTTTTAAGCGCAGCATCTGCGCGGCAAAATGCAGGAACTTTGCCAGGCTTATAGTTCATTCAACAGGAGGAAATATGAAAGACCGGGCATATGAATCCGTATCCAGCGGGGATGAGGTTTGCTGCATCATCGGTCAGGCGGTTATCGAGTTAAGCGATGAACAGCAGCCTGTGACCAGGTCCACCCTGTCGCTGAAATTACTGGCGATGGCCGACCGCGACAGAGATGATGAACGCGTTCTGCTTTACTGGATTGCCAGAAAAGCCATTAACCAACCTCACCAGCTCAACATCGGCGTCGGGGGCTGGCGCTAGAGGAGTGACAGAGCGGGCGCTATGCCCGCTCTTGCTTCAGGCCAGACGTAACCGGCGATGAGCCGGCCAGCGCACGAACATCACCATATTCCCTGCCAGAATCATCACCAGCCCGACGATGGCATTGCTATGCCACTGATAGCCTTCATACAGCGTCGAAAGCGTCAGCGCCACCAGTGGAAACAGCAGGGTGCTGTAAGCCGCCTGGCTGGCACCGATGCGCCCCACCAGCGTGAAGTAGGCACCAAAGCCCAGTACCGAGCCAAACAAAGCCAGATAGCTCATCGCCCCCAGCCACTGCAGATTGAGTGCCGGTGCCAGCGCGTCGCCATTCACCAGCGCCAGCACGGCCATGATCAGCGCACCGTACAGCATGGCGTAGCTGTTGGTGGTCAGCACGTCGCGCTGACGACGCTGATGGCGGGTAGAAATCATATTGCCAAAGGAGAAACCGAGCGTGCCCAGCGCGCTCAGCCCCACGCCCCACAGCAGCTGCGGCGCAACATGGGCTGACTGAATATCCTGCCAGAACAGCGCAACAATCCCGCCGAGGCCCAGCGCGGCGGCGGGCAGCAGGCGGAAAGGCGGGCGCTGGCGGAAAAAGATCCAGCTGTTGAGCGCGTTATACAGCACCGCCATCGAAAAAATCACCGACTCCAGACCGGTGCTGATCATCGCTGCCGCGTGGTAAAAGCAGACAAAATTAAAACCAAATACGCAGCCGCCCTGTAACAGACAAAACAGGTGGTCGCGCGCATCCAGCGTACGCAGACGTTTCAGCAGCCGGAGAAGCACCAGCATGGTCAACGAGGCGAACAGGAAGCGCCAGAACACCGCCACCAGTACCGGCGTATCGGCGGCCTGCTGCTGCAGAAAAATCGCAATCCAGGTGGTGCCCCAAATCAGCACCACCGCGAGGTATAACATCAGGTTCATCAGAAACTCTCCGGCGGAATCAGGTTCGCAGTGTGCCTGAGCGACAGGAGCGCGGCTTGCATGACTTTGCGCAGCACTTGCAAATTCTTGCGCTTTTTCCCGCCTGGTCCGGCATTGGCCTGTTTTCTGTCCGGTCAGTTGCGTAAACTACAGGACATCAATCCAGAGAGCGATGTCAGACCATGCCGGAATATCAGACGTTTACTATGCTTCAGCGTCACAAAGCGCAGCTGCGCGATAGCGTGCAGCTGAGCGGCGGCATTCGGCTGGCGGCGTGGTTCAACAGTGGCGATCGCGTGACCAACCTCAGCGATCACCATACGCTTAGCCTGTACGTGGCTGACGGTTACGACACCTGGCACAAAACACCGCACGGCTGGCGCAACGGCGGCGCGCCGGATCGCTTTTGCCTGATGCCGTCTGGCACCGAGTCGACCTGGGATCTGCGCGCGGATTTATCCTTCGTGCACCTCTACTGCACCGATACGCATTTGCGTCACCTTGGTGAGCAGGTGTGGGATCGCAGCCCGGCGCAGCTTAATCTGCATGAGAAGATTTTTGCCGACGATGACCGCATCACCCAACTGTATCGTCATTTTCTGCTGAGCGCCGACTGGCAGCAGCCGGCCAACCAGCTGATGCTGAGTAGCGCCTCAACACTGCTGATGACCCATCTGCTGCAGCGCTACAGCGAGGTACAGTGGCAGCTGCCGCAGGTGCGCGGCGGACTGGCGCCGGCGGTATTGCGCCGCGTGCTGGCGCTGATCGATACGCAGCTGGATCAGCCGTTAACGCTGGCCCAACTGGCGGCAGAGGCGGCGCTTAGCGAATACCATTTTGCACGTATGTTCCGCAGCAGCACCGGCGAAGCGCCGCACCAGTATGTGATGCGCCGCCGTATGGAAGCCGCGCAGCAACTGCTGCAATTCAGCGCGCTGTCGCTCACCGAGATTGCCCTGCGCTGCGGTTTCCACTCCTCCAGCCATTTCAGCAACCGCTTCCGCCAGCTGCACGGCATGGCACCCTCGGCATGGCGTCAGCGCTGACGGGGCAGTTGGAATGAAGTTCGTGAGGAATAGATTACTGAATTAGCAGCGGCGCGATTGATCGCGCACGTCATTATGTCGTAAACCACGCTATCCTGATTGATTCCCTCTGGTCGCACCCGAACGTTATTTATACGAAATTTCCCACATGGGTGGTTATTTATACGGTCACGTTGAACGGATGTAGCACGGGGCTTAAGTGCGCTCTGTTTTACCTGAAATCTTTAATTCATCTCATTACCCTCCTGTATG
>NZ_JASEWO010000300.1:0-2875 GCF_030024295.1 Pantoea sp. Pa-EAmG | reverse complement strand
CCATGGGTCATGGCGGCATGCTGTATTCACTGCCTTCGCGCGAGCTGATCGCCGATTCCGTGGAGTACATGGTGAACGCGCACTGCGCCGATGCCATGGTGTGTATCTCTAACTGCGACAAAATCACCCCCGGCATGCTGATGGCGTCACTGCGCCTCAACATCCCGGTGATCTTTGTGTCCGGCGGTCCGATGGAAGCCGGTAAGACCAAACTGTCTGACAAAATCATCAAGCTGGACCTGGTTGATGCGATGATTCAGGGTGCTAACCCGAACGTCAGCGATGAAGATAGCGATAAAATCGAACGCTCTGCGTGCCCAACCTGTGGTTCTTGTTCAGGGATGTTCACTGCGAACTCGATGAACTGTCTGGCCGAAGCGCTGGGTCTGGCACAGCCAGGCAACGGTTCACTGTTGGCGACCCACGCCGACCGTAAAGAGCTGTTCCTCAACGCCGGTAAGCGCATCGTTAGCCTGACCAAAAAGTATTACGAGCAGGATGATGAGCGCGTACTGCCGCGCAACATCGCCACCAAAGCCGCGTTTGAGAACGCGATGACGCTGGATATCGCCATGGGCGGTTCCACCAACACCGTTCTGCACCTGCTGGCAGCGGCGCAGGAAGGCGAAATCGAATTCAATATGTCGGATATCGATCGCCTGTCGCGCAAAGTGCCACACCTGTGCAAAGTGGCGCCGAGTACGCCGAAATATCACATGGAAGACGTACACCGCGCCGGTGGCGTTGTCGCCATTCTGGGCGAGCTGGATCGTGCAGGGCTGATCGACACCACTGCGCGCAACGTTTTGCAGCAGAGCATGCGCGAAACCCTGGATCAGTACGACATCATGCTGACCAAAGACGAAGCGGTGAAGAAGATGTTCCGCGCCGGTCCAGCCGGTATCCGTACCACTCAGGCCTTCTCACAGGATTGCCGTTGGGACACGCTGGATGATGACCGTGTAGAGGGTTGTATCCGTACCCGCGAACACGCGTTCTCTCAGGATGGTGGCTTGGCTGTGCTGTACGGCAACATCTCCGAAGATGGTTGTATCGTAAAAACCGCCAGCGTGGATGCAGAGCTGTTGACCTTCAAAGGCCCGGCAAAAGTCTACGAAAGCCAGGATGATGCGGTAGAGGCGATCCTCGGCGGTAAAGTGGTGGCCGGTGACTGTGTGGTGATCCGCTACGAAGGACCAAAAGGCGGTCCGGGCATGCAGGAAATGCTGTATCCAACCACCTACCTGAAATCGATGGGACTGGGCAAAGCCTGTGCGCTGATCACCGATGGCCGCTTCTCTGGTGGTTCTTCTGGTCTCTCTGTGGGACACATCTCGCCTGAAGCAGCGAGCGGCGGCACCATTGCGCTGATCCAGGATGGCGACATGATCGAGCTGGATATCCCGAACCGTCGTATCCATCTGGATCTGCCAGACAACGAAATCCATGCTCGTCGTGAAAAAGAGCTGGCGCGTGGCGAAGCAGCTTACACCCCGCACAATCGCGAACGTGCTGTTTCCTTCGCGTTACGCGCCTATGCATCCCTCGCGACCAGCGCTGACAAAGGCGCAGTACGCGATAAGTCCAAGCTGGGAGGCTAACAACTGATGGCTGAGTCTCAACCGCTACCCGCGTCGCCTAATGGCGCGGAGTATCTGCGCGCAGTGCTGCGTGCGCCTGTGTATGAAATTGCCCAGGTCACGCCGCTGCAAAAAATGGAAAAAATTTCATCGCGTCTCGGCAACACCATTTTGGTGAAGCGCGAGGATCGCCAGCCAGTACACAGCTTTAAGCTGCGTGGGGCGTACGCGATGATTGCCGGACTGACTGAAGAGCAAAAAGCACGCGGCGTGATCACGGCTTCGGCCGGCAACCACGCGCAGGGTGTGGCGCTTTCAGCCAGCACGCTGGGCATCAAATCACTGATTGTGATGCCGTTGGCCACGGCAGACATCAAGGTTGATGCAGTGCGCGCATTTGGCGGTGAGGCTTATCTGTTTGGTGCTAACTTCGACGAGGCAAAAGCCAAAGCGATTGAGCTGGCCGAGCAGCAGGGTTATACCTTTGTGCACCCGTTTGACCACCCGGCAGTGATTGCCGGGCAGGGCACGCTGGCGATGGAACTGTTGCAGCAGGATGCGCATATTGATCGCGTATTTGTGCCGGTCGGTGGTGGCGGTCTGGCGGCGGGCGTGGCGGTGCTGATCAAACAGCTGATGCCACAAATCAAAGTGATCGCGGTGGAGTCGGAAGATTCGGCCTGCCTGAAAGCGGCGCTGGATGCCGGCGAGCCAGTGGATCTGGCGCGTGTCGGGCTGTTTGCTGAAGGTGTAGCGGTGAAGCGCATTGGCAGCGAAACCTTCCGCCTGTGCAAAGAGTATCTCGATGACATCATCACCGTGGACAGCGATGCCATCTGCGCGGCGGTGAAAGACCTGTTCGAAGATGTGCGTGCGGTGGCGGAACCTTCGGGTGCGCTGGCGCTGGCGGGCATGAAGAAGTACATCCAGCAGCACGACATCAAAGGCGAGCGCCTCGCGCACGTCTTGTCGGGCGCTAACGTCAACTTCCACGGTCTGCGCTACGTGTCAGAACGCTGTGAAATTGGTGAACAGCGCGAAGCGTTGCTGGCGGTGACGATTCCAGAACAGCAGGGCAGTTTCCTGCGTTTCTGTCAGACGCTGGGTGGCCGTTCCATCACCGAGTTCAACTATCGCTATGCGGATGCCGATAACGCCTGCATCTTCGTCGGGGTGCGCTTAACGCGCGGTCTGGAAGAGCGCAGTGAGATCATCAGCCAGCTCAGCGAAGGTGGCTACCAGGTGGTGGATCTGTCAGATGATGAGATGGCGAAGCTGCACGTGCGCTACATGGT
>NZ_JASEWO010000299.1:0-2888 GCF_030024295.1 Pantoea sp. Pa-EAmG | reverse complement strand
CTGTTACATCACAAAAACGCACCAGCCGCAGTGAAATCAATCTGATCACACAGACCGGGGTATTCTGACCATCAAGAATAATGTTATAGCTCCCAATCTTCGGAGCAGACTCCTCCTGCTGGTAAGCGGTAAACGATCCGCAGGAAGCTGTTTTGATGCCTTTTTTTACCAGTTCCGCCAGCTTGCTGGCCAGTTCCGCACTGTCACCCATTTGCCAGGCATCTGCGCCAGGATACTTCTTTTTTATTTCCTCAACCGCAAACATGAAAATTCCCTCAATCGTCGGTGAATGAAAAGTTTCATCGTTTATAGCATGAACTGTACCGGTATTAAGAATCAGGCTGATCGTCGCATATTGTGGTTCACTTTTTGCCCAACGCGGACACTTACGTAAATCCAGACGACAGGAGGCTAAGGACTAATCTGCAAACCTGCGCGAGCCAACGACACACAGGATCACGCCCAGTGTTATGAGAATCATCATCGGCCTTACCGTTTCAGACAGTAATGTTGCTGAGAGTCCGAGACCAAAGAATGGCTGCAGCAACTGTAATTGTCCCACAGCGGCGATGCCGCCTGCAGCCATTCCCCTGTACCAGAAAATGAAACCAATCAGCATACTGAACAGCGATACATATCCCAGTGAAAGCCACGCCTGCAGGCTTATTTCGCCCATGTTCTCCGGCAAGGTCTCCAGGGTGGCAACAAGCATCAGCGGCAGGGAAATAATCAGTGCCCAGCAGATAACCTGCCATCCTCCCAATTCACGCGAAAGCTTTGCACCTTCGGCATAGCCGAGGCCACACACAACCACGGAAGCCAGCATCAGAAGATTGCCGGTTACTGATACAGAACTCTTCTGGAGTAGGGCAAATCCCATCACCAGCAGACTGCCGACAACAGAAAAAATCCAGAAAGCCAGCCTGGGCCTTTCGCCTCCTCTGACAACGCCGAAAATAGCCGTCGCCATGGGCAACAGGCCGAGGAAGACAATAGAGTGAGCCGAGGTAACGTGTTGCAGCGCCATGGCTGTCAGAAGAGGAAAACCAACCACTACACCTGCAGCAACGACAACCAGAGAAATCAGCTGATGCCGCTGAGGACGAGCCTGACTTAAAAAGAGAATCAGCATAATGGCCAGTACACAGGCAATTGAAGCGCGTGAATAAGTCAGAAAAAAGGGATCCATTTCCCGCACTGCTATGCGTGTTGCGGGCAAAGAGCCACTGAAGATGATCACGCCGGTCAGCCCGTTCAGCCAACCTGATTTCAGGCCAGAATGTGTATTTTTTACCCTGGTAACTGTCACAACAGACCTCATTAAGTTCGATAAATGATTTAACAGATAACGTTGACAGCCCCCATGCTAAGTACCAGCATTCAGGACAATCAAATAATTGTCATAGATACAATTCATGAAAGCTCGATACAAAGTCATCGTGGATGAATTCGCTTCCGCGATACGAACAGGCGCGCTCCTGCCGGGCGCCCGCCTGCCTACCCACAGAGCGCTGTCGGCTGAAAAGCACGTGTCACTGGCAACGGCTACCCGCGTTTACGCTGAGCTGGAAGCCATGGGGCTGGTGAGCGGAGAAACCGGAAGAGGAACATTTGTCAGGGAAATTTCGCTGCCCGCCGGGCTGGGTTTGGATCAGTACGCAGTGGCGTCTGACGTGCTCGATCTGAACTTCAACTATCCTACGCTACCGGACCAGGCGGAACGGTTACGCCAGGCAATGCGACAGCTGGCCACATCTGGCGATCTGGCTTCACTGTTGCGTTACCAGCCGCACGCTGGCAGGCAAAGCGACAGGGAGACAATCGCGTTATGGCTCAATGCCTCCGGCATGACCGCGTCTGCTGATGAGGTTTTGATTGTAAATGGCGCGCAGCACGGTCTTAGCGTTGCTGTTATGGGGCTGCTGAAACCCGGGGATGTGGTGGCTGTAGATGCTCTGACCTATCCTGGCTTCAAAGCCCTGGCCAGCCTCTATCATCTGGAACTGGTGGCGATACCCACTGATGCCAGTGGACCGGACCTGACGGCATTCAGGCAAATCTGCCAACGCCGGCGCCTGCGCGCGGTATATACCATGCCAACACTGCATAACCCGCTTGGCTGGGTTATGAATGATGCCCAGCGCAGGGAGCTGGCCCGGATTGCCAGAACGTTCGATCTGCTTATCATCGAAGACGCGGCCTATGCATTTCTTGTCCGTCGTCCACCGCCGCCGCTTGCCACTTATGCGCCCGAAAGAACCGTTTATGTTACCGGTTTTGCTAAAAGCGTTGCCACTGGCCTGCGCGTCGGTGCTGTGGTGTGTCCCGCTGAAATGCGAATCGCCCTGGAGCGAGCCATCAGGGCAACGACCTGGAATACTCCCTCCCTCATGGTTTCGATTGTCTGCGACTGGATTAAAGATGGCACACTTAAACGCTTTGAGGCGCTGAAAAGACGGGACGCGCGTCAGCGGCAGGCGCTGGCGCGCAAAATACTTGTGAACAGTGAATGGGTAAGCCATGCCAACGCTTACTTTATCTGGTTATCACTGCCTCAGGAAGTGAGGGCTGACAGGCTTGTACATCGATTGATGCAACAAAATATCTCTGTTTCCACAGCAGAGCCTTTCAGCACTTCAAACTGTGTGCCGCATGCTATTCGTCTGGCGCTTGGCTCAGTCACGATGAGTCAGTTGAGCGAGGCCCTGGCGAAAATTAAAGAGGCTATCGAGTATGAGAGTGATCTTTGAGCGCTTTACGCTCCTCGCTTGAAGCGGATCGCGCAGTGCGTATGTGCGCTTCGTGCCAGAAGCCGATGCGCACAACAATTGCAGGAACCTTATTGGTAGTACGGCGGTGCCTATTGTTACATTAAAACCCGTAATCGG
>NZ_JASEWO010000298.1:0-2892 GCF_030024295.1 Pantoea sp. Pa-EAmG | reverse complement strand
AGCGAGTGCAGTAAGGTGGTGTCCTGCGGTGAGCCAATCCAGACGGCCAGCGCGCTGAAGTTATCCTGCTGACCGTTATCCGGCTGACCGTTGCGGATGATTTGCTGCATCAGCGTCAGCCACTCTTCCGGCGTATTGACCATGTGCAGCGACTGCTGCATCTGCTCCAGCGTCACGCCGTGCCAGAAGCCATCGGTGCACAGCAAAAAGGCGTCGCCGTCTTCTATTTCCACCACATCGCTGTAGCTGGCGTCGCGCTGCTCATCGCCCATGCCAAGGGCAAAATAGAGCAGGTTACTGTTGATACCTTCGGTCTGGTGGCCGGCATCTTTCATCTGCTGCACCAGGCTATGGTCGGTAGTCACGTGATAGAGGTAGCCGCGGCGAAACAGATACAGCCGGCTGTCGCCCGCATGCGCCCAGTAGGCCAGCTCGTAGTCGCGGTCGACAAACAGGCTGACCAGCGTAGTGCCCATGCGGCTGTGCTCGCTGCTGGCTTTCTGCTGCTGGCGAATCGCGTGATTCGCGTGGTTGACGTAGTTGCGAATCGACTGCGCATCCAGGTGCGCGTTACCGTCGAACGCCTCCATCAGGCTGCTGCGCGCGATGCGGGCGGCCACTTCGCCGCCGGGAAATCCTGCTACGCCGTCGCACACCACGAAGCAGGCTGAGCGTTCGCCGATTACCTCACCGGTTTGATCCTGATTGCTGGCGCGGTCGCCCTGATTCGACGTGGAAGCAATGGTGATATTCATGCGTCATCCGTGTGGGTTTGTGAATCTTTGTACTGATTAACTTCCAGGTCGTAGGCATGCAGGAAAGCTTCGCCGAACAGGGTATGGAAATCGTCCTCAATCTCGCCCGCCGTCTCGCCGTAGCGCTCAACAAAATGCTCCCACAGCGCGGCTTTGCGGCTGCCCGGCAGGCCGAGGCGCGACAGCGATCCCGCCTGGCGTGCTTCCTCTTCCAGCTGATCCGGATTAAAGGATTGCAGCATCGAAGCGATAATGGCGCGGATCCCGGCGATCATGCCGAGCTGATGCGCCTGCAGATCGATCAGCGCATCACGCACCGCCTGACGCGGCGGCATGAAGCCCGGCATGCGGCTGCCAAACATCTGCATCAGCACGGTTTTGCCGGACGGCAGCAGTTTGAACGGGTTGTTAGCGTCATCGAGGATCACCGTCATATCCGCTTTAACGCCACGCTTAAGAATCGAGCGTGACGACAGCAGCGCAACGGTGCCCTGCGAGAACATGCTTAGCATCTGGCCAAACTGCAGCATCTGCTCACGGTCGAACTGCGGCGTGGGCTGCAGATCGCGCAATCCCATGCCTTCCAGCAGTGCATCCAGCAGTTCGCCTTTCAGCGCGTCGCCGCTGTTGTGGCTTGCTGTCGCCTGGCTGGCGGGTGCTGCGTTCTGATGGCTGGAAGCCACCGGATCGATACGCAGCCGCCCTTTCGGCGTCGGCGACGGTACACGTTGCACCGCCTGCGGCGTGGGCAGCGTAATGCCGCCGTAATCCATCTGCGGCGCGACCGTCTCCGGCTGCTCCGCCTGCGGTTCGATCAGCGGCGACGTGGCCTGGGTTTCGGTGTCATCAAACAGTGGCGAACTGCTGAGATCCGCCAGCTCGACCGGTGCCGCCTCCGACGAGGGTTCAATGTGCGTTTCCGGCTGGGCGACGGGCTGCGGCTGTACCGTCTGTGCCGGCGCGATCTCCGGCTGCGCCAGCGGAACCGCATTGCCCATCATCAGGCCGAGTGGATCGTCGTGGTTGCGCACGTCGCTGCTGCTCTGGCTGCCAAACAGGCTGAGCGGATCGAGCTCGGTGGCACTTTCGACCTGCGGCTGCGCGGCGGCATTCTGCTGCGCCGACAGTGTGCTGGGGGTGCGATCGTCGAAGATACTTTCCTGCGCGAACAGCGCATCGCCTTCATCGAACAGGCTGGTGTTTTTCGGCTGCTGGCCAATATCCAGCGGCGCATCGTTCACCAGCTGAGCCAGCGGATCCTCCGGGTTGCGATCGAGGCTGGCCGGCGCGGTGAGCGGATTGGCCTCCGTCAGCACCTCGGCCGCTGCTTTGCGCTTCGACAGATCGTCGGAGATCGAGAACTCTTTGGCGAGGCTGTCCCAGATCTCGCTGGGGATCGCGGCGGTGCTGGCATCCTTTTCCGCCGGTGGCACATCAGCCATTACCGGAGCCTGCACCACCGGCTGCGGTGCCAGCGTGGCGGCCTGCGGCTGCTGCGCGCCGTTGAGATCGTTGACCAGCAGCTGGTAATCATCGATGCCCAGCACGTCGCCATCCTGTAATTCCACCTGACGCCCGCGCTCCAGCGGGATGTCATTGAGCAGCACGCGCGTCACGTTGCCCCGGTTGGTGAGGCGGCATTCGCCAGCGGCGGTGATGTGCACAATCGCCTGCAGGCGAGAAATGGTGCGATCGTCATCCGGCAGCACCAGATTGTTGTCCACCCCGCGGCCAATGGTGCCGCCGGGCGGCATAAAGTCACAGCGGGTTTGCGGCGGCTGGTGGCCGGGTTTAGTCGTTATTATCGTAAAGCGCATAACGGGTTCCTGCGGTTAGCGGTTCGGCATCTATATTGCGCGGCTCTCGGGGAAAGACGCGAAATATAGGAAGCGGGTGATACGATGCTGTGTGCGATATAAGGTGATTGAGGCAGTGCGTTAAAGCGCGATGCGTTGTGTCATATTTGTCATTTAGAAATTTCGTTGGCTTAGAAATGATTGCAATTTTGTAGCGGCACCATTTATTGCGCGATGAATCGCGCCGCTACAATATGTGCGCGGTGCAGTGTCAGTACACCGGATCAAGACGATTAGCCGGGATGTAGCGGATGCACTGATTTCTTCAGTATACTGAATGA
>NZ_JASEWO010000074.1:0-21507 GCF_030024295.1 Pantoea sp. Pa-EAmG | reverse complement strand
GGTTAAAATCTACTGAGACTAACGGTAATTCCGTATAGTCAACTATACCACGAAATGCCCCCTCTGACGCGTTTTGCAGCAACGCGTTGACCTCACACGCCTTCACCGCCTGGCGCACCGAAACGCTCAGATCAATGGCGGTCACGTTGATCGTCGGCACGCGCACCGCGATAGCCTCGAAGCGATCGTTAAATTTCGGAAAAATACGGGTAATGCCAGCGGCAAGACGCGTATCGACCGGAATGATCGACTGACTGGCGGCACGGGTACGGCGCAGGTCGCTGTGATACGCGTCAATCACCTGCTGATCGTGCATCGCCGAGTGAATGGTGGTCACGGTGCCCGACTCAATGCCAAAGGCGTCATCCAGCAGCTTGATCACCGGAATAATGCAGTTGGTGGTGCAGGATGCGTTGGAGACAATGCGGTCAGTTTGTTTAAGAGCCTGTTCGTTAACGCCGAACACTACGGTGGCATCCAAATCGTTGCCGCCGGGATGCGAGAACAACACTTTCTTCGCGCCAGCCTGCAGATGCGCTTCACCATCGTCGCGGCTGCCGTACACGCCGGTGCAGTCCAGCACGATATCAATATTCAGCTCGCGCCACGGCAGCGCGGCAATCTCAGCCTGATGCAGGATACGGATGGTATCTTCGCCAACCCACAGCTGATCGCGCTCCTGGCGGACCTCAAAGGCAAAGCGGCCGTGGCTGGTGTCGTACTTCAGCAGATGCGCCATGCCAGCCGCTTCCGCAAGTTCGTTAATCGCCACTACGGTGATTTCCGCCCGGCGACCGGTTTCATACAGCGCACGCAACACGTTGCGCCCGATACGACCAAAACCATTTATTGCGATACGAATGGTCATCTCACTTCCTGCAGCCACACCTGAAAAAACGTGCCAAATACCTTGAGCGTTTCGCTGCGTTTTGTACAGGGAATTCTTGCCCGGTTACGGTTGCTGACGGAGAGTACACGACTGCAACTGAAACGGTTCAGCGAGAATAAAGCATGGAAGGAATAACAGGAATGATTGCGATCAACTGTGCTGCCGATTATTGGATCTGCGTCACAAATTCAGGCAATGGCGATTATTACTGCAGGAATAATTGAACCGTTTCAGGTTCAGGCGATAACAGGGCCGCCGATCTGCACATCGGTGTCGCGGCGCAATTTATTGCGCGTGGTAAAGCATGAGGATAGCAGCAGAAATGCGCGATGAATCGCGCCGCTACAATGCGCAGCGGCGCGACGGGTTACGCGAAATTACAGAATCGATTTCGCGGTTTTCACCACATTGGCCACGGTGAAGCCGAACTCTTCGAACAGCTTCTCAGCTGGCGCTGACTCACCGAAGGTGGTCATGCCAACGATGGCACCGTGCAGGCCGGTGTATTTGAACCAGTAATCCGCAATACCGGCTTCGATAGCAACGCGTGCGCCAACCGCTTTCGGCAGCACCGACTCACGATAAGCCGCATCCTGCTTATCAAACGCATCGGTAGACGGCATGGACACCACGCGCACCTTACGACCTTCCGCGCTCAGCTGCTCGTAAGCGCCGACCGCCAGCTCAACTTCAGAACCGGTCGCAATCAGAATCAGCTCCGGCGTGCCGTCGCAATCTTTCAGCACGTAACCACCGCGCGCCACGTTAGCCAGCTGCTCAGCGCTACGATCCTGCTGCGCCAGGTTCTGACGCGAGAAGATCAGGGCTGATGGGCCGTCAACGCGCTCGATAGCGTATTTCCATGCCACCGCAGATTCCACCTGGTCACACGGACGCCACAGGCTCATGTTCGGGGTGGTGCGCAGGCTGGCCATCTGCTCAACCGGCTGGTGCGTCGGGCCATCTTCACCCAGACCGATAGAGTCGTGGGTATAAACCATCACCTGACGGATTTTCATCAGCGCCGCCATACGTGCCGCGTTACGCGCGTACTCGACGAACATCAGGAAGGTTGCGGTGTACGGCAGGAAGCCACCGTGCAGCGCGATACCGTTGGCGATGGCAGTCATACCAAACTCACGCACGCCGTAATGAATGTAGTTGCCAGCGGCATCTTCATTGATCGGCTTCGAGCCAGACCACATGGTCAGGTTGCTTGGCGCCAGGTCAGCCGAGCCGCCCAGATATTCTGGCAGCAGCTTACCGAAGGCTTCGATGGCATTCTGCGACGCTTTACGGCTGGCGATTTTTGCCGGATTAGCCTGTAGCTGCTCAATGAACTTCTGCGATTCCGCCTGCCAGTTAGCGGGCAGCTCGTTGTTCACGCGGCGTTTGAACTCAGTGGCCAGTTCCGGATGCGCAGCGGCGTAAGCAGCAAACTTCTCGTCCCAGGCTTTCTCTTTCGCCTGGCCGGCTTCTTTGGCATCCCACTGTGCGTAGATATCAGAAGGAATCTCAAATGGCGCGTAGTTCCAGCCCAGCTGTTTGCGGGTCAGCGCGATTTCGTCGTCACCCAGCGGGGCACCGTGCGAATCGTGCGTACCGGCTTTGTTCGGGGAACCGAAACCGATGATGGTTTTGCACATCAGCAGCGATGGCTTGTCGGTGACCGCTTTGGCTTCTTCTACCGCTTTCTTGATCGCGTCGGCGTCATGACCGTCCACGCCACGCACCACGTGCCAGCCGTAGGCTTCGAAGCGTTTGGCGGTGTCGTCGGTGAACCAGCCATCCACGTGACCGTCGATAGAGATGCCGTTGTCGTCATAGAACGCCACCAGCTTGCCGAGCTTCAGGGTACCGGCGATGGAGCACACTTCGTGTGAGATGCCTTCCATCATGCAGCCGTCGCCCATGAACACGTAAGTGTGATGGTCTACGATGTCATGGCCCGGACGGTTGAACTGCGCCGCCAGCGTGCGCTCAGCAATGGCGAAGCCCACGGCGTTCGCGATGCCCTGACCCAGTGGGCCGGTGGTGGTTTCTACGCCTGCGGTGTAGCCGTATTCCGGGTGACCTGGGGTTTTAGAGTGCAGCTGACGGAAGTTCTGCAGCTCGCTCATCGGCAGGTCATAGCCGGTGAGGTGCAGCAGGCTGTAAATCAGCATCGAGCCGTGGCCGTTGGACAGCACGAAACGGTCGCGATCTGCCCACAGCGGGTTAGTTGGATTGTGGTTCAGGAAATCACGCCACAGCACTTCAGCGATATCGGCCATGCCCATTGGGGCACCCGGATGTCCCGATTTCGCTTTCTGTACTGCATCCATACTTAACGCGCGAATGGCGTTGGCAAGCTCTTTACGAGAGGGCATCTTCTACTCCAGGTCGGATTAATGCTCCGCCGCGCTTAACGTATTGTAATTAATCAGTTATCAGGCGAAGCGAGAAAAAAGTCGCACATCAATGTACATGAAAATCGGGGCAAAAGTACATGTATCAGGATGCTAAATCTGCGGTTCAGGGTTGCATTTCGGGGCCTGTCTGCTAGCCAATCCGCCCCTGGCACGCTATAACCAATGCGTTTAAACACCTGCGTGGTTTTTCAGGTGTTTGTTTTCTCTACTTGTTACTCAAAGGATGCTGATATGAAAATTCGCGCCATGGTTGTCGCGCTGGGAATGGTTTCGCTGCTGAGCGGCTGCGAAGGAATGAATAACAACGCACTGTTGCAGTCTGGCGCGCAGGCGTTTCAGGCTTACTCGCTGAATGACGCCCAGGTTAAAGAGCTGAGCGATCAGTCATGTGCCCAGATGGATAAAGAGAACCAGCTGGCGCCGGCCAACAGCAGCTATCAGCAGCGGCTGAACAAAATCGCCGCCGCGCTGGGCGATAACATCAACGGTGTACCGGCCAACTACAAGGTGTATCTGACCAAAGACGTCAACGCCTGGGCGATGGCGAATGGCTGTATCCGCGTTTATAGCGGTCTGATGGATATGATGAGCGACAACGAAGTAGAAGGCGTGCTCGGCCATGAAATGGGCCACGTCGCGCTCGGCCATACGCGCAAAGCAATGCAGGTGGCTTTCGCGACCACGGCGGCACGCAACGCTGCGGCGTCGGTGGGCGGCGTAATCGGTTCGCTGTCGCAGTCACAGCTGGGCGAGATGGGCGAGAAGTTGGTTAACGCGCAGTTCTCACAGACCCAGGAGTCGCAGGCGGATGACTATTCGTACGATCTGCTGAAGAAGCGCGGCATTAATCCGCTTGGTCTGGCGACCAGCTTCGAGAAGCTGGCGAAGCTGGATCAGGGCCGCCAGAGTTCGATGTTTGACTCGCATCCGGATTCTGAGTCGCGCGCGCAGCATATTCGCGACCGCATCGCGGCGGATGGTAAGTAGTCGCCGGTCTTCCCCTCACCCCAGCCCTCTCCCGCACGCGGGAGAGGGAGCAGTCCGTGCTGTTCTCACCGCCCGCTCGATCGGTTCCCTCTCCTGGGGGAGAGGGTCAGGGTGAGGGCAGCCGCCCGCACCGCCGCTTAACCTTTATTCGCCGCCTGCACGTGCAGCATATCCAGCGCCAGCGTGGCAGCAGCCAGTGAGGTCAGGTCGGCGTGATCGTAGCCCGGTGCCACTTCCACCAGATCCATCCCCACAATGTTCATGCCCTGCAGGCCGCGGATCAGCTTGGTGGCTTTATCGCTGGTCAGGCCGCCAATCACGGGCGTACCGGTGCCTGGCGCATGGGCCGGATCGAGGCAGTCGATATCAAACGTCAGGTACACCGGCAAATCGCCCACGGTGCGCTTCACTTCGGCCAGGATGTCGTCCACGCTGCGGTCATTAACCTGCGCGGCGTCCAGCACGTTGAAGCCCAGGCTCTTATCGAACTCGGTACGGATACCAATCTGCACCGAATGCTGCGGATCGATCAGCCCTTCCTGCGGCGCAGTGTAGAACATGGTGCCGTGGTCAAAAGTCGGGCCGTTGGAGTAGGTATCGGTATGCGCATCGAAGTGCACCAGCGCCATCTTGCCGAAGTGTTTGGCGTGCGCGCGCAGCAGCGGCAGCGTGACATAGTGATCACCGCCAAAAGTCAGCATGCGCTTGCCGTTCGCCAGCAGCTTTTCCGCGTGCGCCTGCAGCTTATCGGACAGATCCTGTGAATCGCCGAAGGCGTACACCAGATCGCCACAGTCCACCACATTGAGGCGCTGACGCAGATCGAAATCCCACGGCCAGCGGCAGCCTTCCCACGCCAGGTTAGTAGAGATCTGACGGATCGCGCCCGGCCCTAAACGGCTGCCCGGCCGGCCTGACGTTGCGGCATCAAACGGCACACCGGTAATCACCCACTCGGCGTCGCTGTCGTAAGGCTGGAAGTTCAGCGGAAAGCGCATGAAACCGAAGGCGTTAGAAACCAGGGAGTTGTCGTACTGATTGCCCAGCGTGTTGTACATAACGAGTCCTCTTAAATCCTTAAATCGGTTAGCCAGTTAAGGTATAGATGAAAAAAATCCCCTCCGCGTCGTTAGGCCCGACGAGGAAGGGATTGATGGGCGTGATTATCGCCGAGATTGCCGCGCATCGCAATTAGCGCTCGCGCATCGCCTCTTTGGCCTTGTTAAACGGTTTGACCAGATAATCCATGATGCTCTTCTCGCCGGTTTTGATATCCACGGTGGATACCATGCCCGGGCTGATGGCAAAGCGCCGGCCAGCCTTGTTCTGCACATAGTCGTTATCAGTACGAATAAACACGCGGTAGTAGTAAATCTCCGGTTTGACTTCGTCCTGGATGGTATCCGGCGAAATGCTTTCCACCACGCCGTTCAGGCCGCCGTAGATGGCGTAATCGTAAGCGGAGATTTTTACCACCGCGCGCTGGCCGGGATGGATAAAAGCAATATCGCGCGGCGACAGGCGTGCTTCAATCAGCAGCCGATCGTTCATCGGTACGATGTTCATCAACTCACCGTTGGGCGGAATCACCCCGCCCACCGTCGAGACTTTGATGTTTTTCACGATGCCGCGCATCGGCGCGCGGATAGTCAGACGCGTTACGGTATCTTCGCGTCCTTTAATCACCTGCGCCAGGCTGTCGGCTTCGGCGCTGGCCTTCGCCAGCTCTTCGCGCGCCTGCACATAATACTGCGAGCGCATATCGGTAAGTTTCAGCTCCAGGTCGGACTTATCGCGCTGTAAGCGCAGCACTTCCACGCTGCTGGCGGCACCGGTTTTCGCCAGCCGCTGGGTGATCGCCAGTTCGCGATTAGCCAGCGCCAGCGACTCCTTAAACTGCCGGGTTGCATCATTGAGCTGGGCGCGTTTGGTGTTATACAGCCGGGTTTCCGCCGCGATAAGATCCGGGTAGCCATTCAGCTCGGCGGGAAACGTGAGCGGATCATCGTTCACTTCTGCACGCAGGCGCGAGGCCGCTGCCAGTGCGGCCCGGTAGCGCGCCGCGCTCTCGCCGACGCTGGACTGCGAGCGTGTGGCATCCAGTTTCGCCACGATCTGCCCGGCCTGCACGCGATCGCCCTCATGCACATACAGTTCCGTGAGAATGCCGCCCTCCAGCGATTGCAGCACCTGCTCGCGCGAACTGGGGATCACCTTCCCGGTGCCGGTTGAGACCTCATCCAGCATGCCAAACCACGCCCACACCAGCGCCACCACGATCAGCGCCGTGCTGATGACGATCAGCCGCACTGCGCCGGTGTAGTGGCTTTCCGATTTCAGTTCACCGAGCAGATCGTCGGACGAATCCACCTCCGCGGCGGTCACCAGCCGCAGTTTTGCCGGCAATTGTTTCATCATGCCTGTCCCTCCCCCGCCGCTCCGCTGGCGCGCGGTGCCGGCAGCGCGTTCTCTTTCGGGCTATCCATTACCAGCTGCCCCTCTTTCAGCACCAGTATGCGATCGACCAGCGACAGAATCGCCGCGCGGTGCGTCGCCACGATCAGCGTGCGGCCATTCAGCCAGGCGCCCAGCCGCTCAATAAAATCCTTCTCGGTATGATCGTCGAGCGAAGCGGTCGGCTCATCCAGCAGCACGATATTAGGATCGCGCAGCAGCATGCGCGCCAGCAGCAGCGACTGGCGCTGACCGCCGGACAGCCCGACGCCGCCCTCCATTATCGGATGATCGAGCCCGAGCGGCAGACGGCGAATAAAATCGGCCCCGCCACTGACCGTCAGCGCGGCAAAAATCGCTTCGTCGGTGGCGTGCGCCGCGCCCATGGTGAGGTTTTCCCGCAGCGTACCGTGGAACAGCCGCGCGTTCTGCGTCAGCAGCCCGACGTTGCGCCGCACGTCCGCGACATCAATATGCGGCAGGCTGAGGTTGTCCAGCCGCAGCTCGCCGCCCACCAGATCCATGCCGCCGGCCATCGCCTGCAGCAGCGTGGATTTACCGGAGCCGTTGCGCCCCAGCACGGCGATGCGCTCACCCGGCTTGATGGTCAGCGTCTTGATGCGTAGCGCCACCGTCAGCGAATCGCTGTAGTAGCGGAACATGGCATCGGTGAACTGATAGTGGCCAAACAGCACCGGACAGTGAATGCGCGTTTCGTCTTTACTGTTCTCCACCGGCAGATTCATCAGCGCATCGAGGCTGCTCTTCGCCGCTTTTACCTGCTGCCAGCGCGCCAGCACGCCACACAGCGTTGCCATCGGCGCAATCATGCGCGAAGACAGCAGCGACGCGGCGACAATCGCCCCGGTGGTGATATCGCCGTTGATCACCATCGGCGCCCCGACCACGATCACGCTGGCGTACACCAGTCCCTGAATGGTGACGCCCCAGCTGATCAGCGCATGCATCACTTTGCGCATCTCGACGCCCGACTGCGCGGTGATGCGGATATAGCTGTTCCACTGCTGCAGAAAGCGGTCCTCCGCCTGCATCAGCTTGATATCTTCCAGCCCCTGCACGCTCTCCACCAGCACTGCGTTGCGCAGCGTCGACTCTTTCAGGTTTTGCTGCGCCAGCTTCGCCAGTTTTTTCTGGCTCAGCACGCCGGGCAGGATCATCAGCAGCACCGCCACCGGCGCGATCCACGCCAGCTGCGGCGCGATGATCGCCATCACCAGCATAAACAGCAGGAAGAACGGCATATCGACGATCGCCGTCACCGTGGTCGACGTCACCATTTCGCGCACCGCTTCCAGCTCGCGCAGCTGCGAGATAAAGGTACCGGTCGATCGCGGTACCGCGCTGTTACGCAGCCGCAGCGCGTGGCCGAACACGCGATCGGAGACGCGCATATCGGCGCGCTTGCCGAGCAGATCGGTGACGTGATCGCGACCGACGCGCAGAATATAGGTGAACACCACCGAGAGGATCACCCCGATATACAGCACGTACAGCGTGGGGTACGACTGCGCCGGGATCACCCGATCGTACACCTGCATCGAGAAGATGATGCCGACCAGCGCCAGCAGGTTGATCAGGAACGATCCCAGCATCACGTAGCCGTAAGGACGCATGTCGTGCAGCACCAGACGGCGCAGCCAGTCGGGCCTGACCGTGGCGAGATAGCGATCGACACGGCTATCTTTGGCGGCCGTCACCGGACGCAGCGCCGCGGCGTAGCGGATCTGCGGCAGCAGCGTGTTCAGCGCGATCGGCGCCGGTTGTTCATCGCCGGCCAGGTGCACGCGCACCGTGTCATCGCCATCAAAGCTGGTGATGACGCCAACCTGGCCGTCGCTCAGTTCCACCGCCAGCGGCAAGCGCCAGCTGCTGATCTCCCACTGATGCTCTTCATACAGCTGCAGCGACAGCCCGGCCTGACGCGCCAGATGGCGCAGCGCTTTATCACGTGACTGTTTGCCCTGCCATTCGCTGGCAGCCATGATCATGCCCGGCGAGCACGGCAGACGATAATGGGTCGCGATGAGAATAATAGCGGTGGCCCAGCCGTGTAGCGGCACCTCACCACCGGCGGCGCTGGCGGGATTGCCATTGGGTGCGTCCGGAATCTGTAATTGCGTCATGGCTGGATCTCCACGGACTGGATGCGCTGGTTATTCAGCGCAAACGCTGACCGCATCTGCCCGGTGCTGTATAAGCAGTCGAGCTGCAGTGAACGTAACTGACTGATGGTTTGCTGCATGGCGAAGCGCGTCTGAAACACTTCCTGTTCGGCGTTGAGCACGTCCAGCAGCGGACGGGTACCGAGCTGCAGATACTGGTCCTGATACAGCTGCTGCGTCTTCTCGCCCAGCGTCTGCTGACGCGACATGATCGCCAGGCTCTGCGACAGGCTCAGCGCTTCGGTTTGCGATTCGCTGAGCTGCTGCTGCGCTTTGAGACGCGCCGAGTTCACCGCCGCATTGGCCGCCTGCAGCGCGCTGGCCGCCGCATCGCGCGCCGCGGTAATGCCGCCGCCCTGATACAGCGGCATCTCAACTTTGACGAACGCGGAATACTGGGTGCGGTCGAGCGTTTCGCTGCCGGAGTAGTGATTGTTGAGGTAATGCGTGACCTGCGGTTCCAGCGAAATGGTGGGTAAATTCTGCGCGTTGGCGTTATCCAGTTTAGCCTGCGCCTGCCGCGCCTGCGCCCATGCCGCCAGCACCGCCGGATTGGATTTGTCGTCAGCTTTGCCCACCGCGCAGGCGCGCGTCAGGCTGGGCGGAAACGCATCGCTGACCTTCTTCACCAGTGGCCAGCCGAGATAGCTGGCCAGCGTGGCACGCCAGCGGTTGAGGCTGGCCTGATACTGGGTCAGCGTGGTGCGCGCGCCTTCGATACGCGCGTCGGTCTGGGTGGCGTCCGAGAGCGATGCCGCCCCCTCTTCATTGCGCTGACGCTCCAGATCGCCAATCTTACTCAACGCCGTCAGCTGATCCTGGGCGATCTTCACCAGCTGCTGATAGCCCTGCACCTGCACCAGCGCGGCGGCGGTGTCGTGCGCGACGGTATCGATACTCACCAGCACGCTGGCCTGCTCCTGCGCCACTCCGGCTTCGGCGGAGCGCACCGAACTGCTGACTTTGCCAAAGTCATACAGCATCTGCGAAACCGACAGCACAAATGACGGGCTGAAGCCTTTCTCGCTGTAGGCGTTGCTGTAGCCGTTGTTCATGCCGGCGCTGATTTGCGGATAGTATTTGGCCTGCGCCACATCGACCTGGCTGGCCTGCTCCAGCATTTTGCCAATCGCCTGCGCGATGTCCGGATGCCACTGGATGGCGCGCTGTACTGCCTGGTTAAGGGTTAAGGTATCCGGCACGTTAGCCAGCGCGGGTTCGGCCACCTGACCGGTTAAGGAGGGAAGATCCTGCTGCTGCGCCAGACCGGCTGAGGTTATACGCCCCGCCTGCGTCACGGCATCACTGGCAGCCATAAGATGAGAACTGTGAAAAAACACAATGCCAGCACACAGGGCGCTGAGCTTACAGGTACGGCGAGTTGTTGCGCCTGATTGCATCAGATCCATCGATTGTTCACCAGTAAAAGAGAGAAAGGGGCACCTCCCTGTGCCCGTTATGCTTCCCTGCGTTACACCCACTAAGCCGTGTGGTTTTGATGCGGTTGCTGCAGCAACTCCTCCAGTGAGACGTTTACGCCTTCCAGGGTAATCAGCTGCGTACTGCTGTACCCCGTGCCGCTGCCGTCACGGTCAATCGACAACACCGTATTGCCATCCGCGGTATGATCCACTTTCACAAAGTCATTGATATTACTGGTGGAATCATTCCAGCCGATCAGCAGACTGCTGACGTCGATCTTGTCACCCTGCGCGACGTTAAAGTCGGTCCAGGTGTCGTGACCGTTGCCGCCGGTGGCATCTGCGCTGCTCAGCAGGTGGTAAACCAGCGTATCTGCGCCGGCACCGCTGGTAATGGTGTCGTCGTAGGCGCTGCTGGTGAGGCTGTCAGCCGCGGCGCTGCCCGTGATGGTCGGGTGAAGCTCAATGGTAAAGGTGTTGCTGGTGATGGTGCCGTCGGACGACGCCAGGGTGTAGGTAAACACCTCCTTATGCGTGATGTTCTGGATATTCACATCCGCGTTCAGGGTATAGGTATAGCTACCGTTGGCGGCGATGGTCAGTACACCAAAGTCCCCGGCCACCGCCGTGCTGCCCACGCTGCTCACGGTGGTGAGATCGCCGTGCTCATTGAGGATGCTCAGCGTGCCGCTGTGGCTGACGTTGCTGTCTCCCCAGATGCTGCCGCTGGCATCATGCTCGCTGCTGGTGGTGGTTTCCGCCGCCAGACTGGTGGTGGCGAACAGCGCGGTGGCCGCACCGTTATGCAGCGTCACCGTCAGCGTCGCCGAGGTCACTGCACCGCTGGCATCCCGCACCGAGTAGGTGAAGGTGTCTGCGGATGGCAGGGTATCGATATCCAGCCCGGCCTTCAGCGTGTAGGTGTAGTTACCCTTCGCATCAATGGTCAGCGTACCGTAGGTGGTGTTGATCACCGTATTGCCGCTGGACGCCACCGCGCTGCTGCCCACCGACGCCACCGCCGTGCCGGACGGAATCGTCCCGGCGATCGAGCTGGTGTCGTTGGTCAGCAGGTTACCGGTGACCGTCGCAGCGGTGGTGACCGCCAGCGTGGTGAAATCCGACACCGTGCTTACCGTGGTGGTTGGCAACACGCTAATGTTGGTGGTGGCTGCCACCACCACCGCATAGTTGCCGGTCCCCAGTCCGGTGTAGGTGACGTTTGCCCCTTTCAGCGTACCGATCGTCAGCAGCGCGTTAATGTAGTTGGTCTTAATACTGATCAACTGCCACGAGCCGTTCGCCTGCTGTTCGTACAGGTTTAACGAATAGTTGGCGGCCACGCCGAGACTGGTTACCGAACCGTTGAGCGTCACGGTACGGCTGTCATCGTTACCCACGCTGAACAGGTAAGCATTACCGTTGTTCAGTACGCTGGCATTGAGCACCGTACCCAGCCCCACGGTCAGCAGCGCGGTGTGCGACGAGCTGACCGTACCGTTGTTCACCGTTGCCTGCGTGCTGGTGTAATCCACCTCGTTGCTGTCGTTGGTCGCCACGATGCGAATCGCACCGGTCAGCGAAGCCCCCGGCGAGACGTTACCGGCGCGATCCGTCTGGATCACCGAGAGCGGCGCACCGGTGATCTGCGCGGTGGTGAGCGTCACCGACCAGTTGCCGCCGCTGCCGACCGTGGTGGTGCCGAGCGCGTTGCCGCTGGCATCGCGCACCGTCACCGTGGCCCCCACTTCACCGCTACCGGTGACAAGGGTACCGGCGCTGTTGATCGCCAGCCCGCTTACCGCCGCCGGAGGCAGGGTATCGACGTTCACCGTCGCCGTGATGTTGCCGGTGCTGACGTTACCCGCCGCATCGTTCACCGTGGTGCTCAGCGTGTGCGCGCCGTTCGCCAGCGTGGCGGTGGTGAAGCTCCAGCTGCCATCACTCCCCGCGGTCACAGAACCAATGGCGCTGGCACCGTCGTAGATGGTGACCACAGCACCTGCTTCCGTGGTGCCGCGCAGCGTTGGCGTGGTATCGCGCGTAAAGGCGCCGTTCGCCAGCGTCACCGGCGTACCGCTGATGTCATCAATGATGGTCAGCGTACTGGCAACCGGCACCACGGTGTCGACGATCAGCGTGGTCGACACCTGCGGGCTGACGTTGCCCGCCGGGTCGGTCTGCGTCACGTTCAGCGTGTGGCTGCCGTTGCTCAGCGCGTTGCCCACCACGAAGCTCCAGCTGCCGTTGCTGCCCACCGTGGTGCTGCCCAGCAATGTGGTGCCGTCGTACACCGTGATGCGCGCGCCCGCCTCGCCGTTGCCGCTCAGCAGCGGCGTGCTGTCGTTGGTGACGCCATTATTCGGAATGGTCACCGCCGTGCTGCCATTGTTGTTGAGCGCCAGCAGATTGGTGATGGCCGCCGGTGCCGTGGTATCGATGATCACCGTGGCCGCAGTGGTGCCGCTGACGTTACCTGCCGCATCCGTTACCGTCACCGTGATCGGGTGCGGCCCGGCGCTCAGCGCCGCCAGTGGCGTGAAGCTCCAGCTGCCGTCCGCCTGCACAATCGCCGTGCCCAGTGCCAGACCGTTGTCCAGAATGGTGACGCGTGCCCCGGCCTCCGCCGCGCTGACGCTACCGCGCAGCGTTGGCGTGGTGTCGTTGGTCGCGCCGCCGTTGACGATGGTGGCACCGGTCGCATCATTAATAATGGTGAGACTGGTGTTAGCTGGCGCCACCGTATCCACGGTGAGGTTAATCACCTCGGAACGGGGACTGACGTTGCCCGCGCTGTCGGTCACCGTTACGCTCAGCGCGTGGGCGGCATTGCTCAGCGTCGGCGAGACAAAGCTCCAGCTGCCGCTGGCGTTAGCCTGCACCGTTCCGAGCAGCGTGTTGCCATCGTAAACCGTGACAATCGCGTTCGCTTCCGCCGTGCCCTGTAGCGTCGGCGTGCTGTCGTTGGTGACCCCGTTATTAACGATAGCCACACCGGTGACGTCGTTGGTCAGCGTCAGTCCGGTTGCCGCCAGCGGCGGCGCGGTGTCGACGGTCAGCGCAAGGGACGCTGCGGGACCGGTATTGCCTGCCGCATCGGTGGCCGTCACGCTGAAGGTGTGTAAACCGTCAGACAAGGTGCCAGTGACGAAGCTCCAGCTGCCGTTGCTGGCCGCGGTTACCGAACCCAGCACCGTATCACCATCGCGGATGGTCACGATGCTGTTGGCTTCCGCCGTGCCGCTCAGGCGTGGCGTGCTGTCATTAGTGACGCCGCCCGCCGCAATCGCCACCGGCGTGCTGCCGTTGTTGTTCACCGCTGCCAGCCCGGTGATAGCCACTGGCGGCGTGGTGTCGATCACCAGCGTGGCGCTGGTAGTGGCACTGACGTTACCAGCCGCATCGGTGACCGTGACGTTGAGCGTATGAAGCGTTTCGCTCAGCGCCTCGGCTGGCGTCAGCGTCCAGTTGCCGTCACTGCCCACCAGCGCGGAACCGACCAGCGTGGTGCCATCCAGCACGGTGACGATGCTGCCCGCCTCCGCCCGGCCGCTCAGCACCGGCGTGCTATCGCTGGTGACGCCGCCATTCGGGATGACGCTGCCGCTGACGTCGCTGGTGACCACCAGCGTGGCCGCGCCCGGCGCAACGGTATCGACGGTGATGGTCACCGGCGTGGTGCGCGGGCCGGTATTGCCCGCCGCATCGGTGACCGCCACGCTCAGCGCATGCGCGCCGTTAGCCAGCGTCGGCGAGACAAAGCTCCACGCGCCGCTGCCGTTCACGAGCGCCGTGCCGAGCAGCGTATTGCCGTCATAAACGCTAACCGTGGTGTTGGCCTCGGCGCTGCCGCTCAGCGTTGGCGTAGTGTCGTTAGTCGCGCCGCCAGCCGGTATGCTGACGCCGGTAACATCGTTAGTGATGGTCAGGTTGGTGGCCACCAGCGGTGGCGTCGCATCAACGATCAGCGTCACGCTGAGCGCCTCGCCGGTGTTACCCGCCGCGTCTGTTTCTGTGACGCTGAAGGTATGGCTGCCGTCGCTCAGTGCCGCAGAGGTGTAACTCCAGTTACCGCTACTGCCGACCGTCAGCGAGGCCACCACATCGCCATCGAGGCGAATCGTCACCACACTGCCCGCTTCTGCCACACCGCGTAACAGTGGCGTGTTGTCATTAGTGGTACCGCCGTCAGCAATGGTCACCGGCGTGCTGCCGTTGTTGTTGCTGGCCGTCAGCGTCAGATCGTCCGGCGCCAGGGTATCAACGATCACCGTCGCGCTGGTGCTGGTGCTGACGTTGCCCGCCGCATCGGTCACCGAAACGCTCAGGGTGTGCGATCCTTCACTCAGCGCTGTCGCTGGCGTGTAGCTCCAGTTGCCGCCGGACGGCACGGTCAGCGTGGTCAGCACATCACCATTGTTGAGGATGGTAACCGTGCTGCCCGCTTCCGCTACGCCGCTCAGGGTTGGCGTGGCATCGCTGCTGTAGCCGCCGTTGAGCACCGGCTGCGCGGTATCATCGTTGGTGATGACCAGCGTCGAAGCGTTCGGTGCGATGCTGTCCACAGTGAAGTTAAGCGCCGCGGTGAGAGCACTGCTGTTCCCCGCCGCATCGCTGACGCCCACGCTCAGCGCGTGCGCCCCTTCGCTCAATGCAGGCGTGGTCAGCGTCCAGCTTCCACCCGCGCCCACCGTAACCGACGCGATGGCGGTGTTGCCATCGTACACTGTGACCAGGCTGCCCACTTCGGCGCTGCCGCTGAGTACCGGCGTGTTGTCATTGATGACGCTGCCGTCGCTGATCGGCACCGCCGTGCCGCTGCGATCGTTGCTGATCACCACATCAGCGGCCACCGCCGGCGCGGTGGTATCCACGGTGAAGCCGAGGGTAGCCGATGGCGTCCCCTCATCACCGCCAGGGTTTTGCGCGGTGACATAGTAGGCGTAGCTGTTATCACCTAATGGTGACGTTGGCGTATAGCTCCACTGGCCGTTAGCATCCGCCGTAACGCTGGTGATTACCGCATCCGTATTAGCGTCATAAATACGAATCAGCTGACCGGCTTCGGCAGAGCCGCTGAGCGTTGGCGTGGTGTCGCGGGTTACCGCGCCGTCTGCCAGCGTCACCAGCGTCGTGCCCGTGTCGTCAGTGATTTGCAGCGTCGAGGTGGCTGGCGGCAGATCGGCCTGCACGTTAAGGCTGAACGCCGGCGTCGCCGTGCTGACGTTGCCCGCCGCATCGGTGACGGTCACGGTGAAGCTGTGAGGTCCGTTGTTGAGCGCTGCGGTCGTAAAGCTCCAGGCCCCGCCCGAGCCAGCCAGCGCAGTGCCCAGCAGCGTGGTGCCATCGTAGATGTTCACCGTGCTGCCGGCTTCTGCCGTGCCGCTCAGGGTTGGCGTGTTGTCATCGGTTGACGCGCCGTTGTCCAGCGGGCCCGTCGTGCCGCCCACGTTATCGGCAACCACCAGGTCTGGAACCGCGTCTGGCACCAGCGTATCGACGGTGACATTCACCGGACCCACCGGCTCGCTGACGTTGCCAGCGGCATCCACCACCTGCACCGAGAAGGCGTAGCTGCCATCCTGCAGCGCGCTGGTTTCAAAGCGCCATACGCCATTGGCATCGGCGACCACCGAGCCAATCACCGTATCGTCCTGCAACAGATTGATGATGGCACCGGCCTGCGCCGTTCCGCTCAGCACCGGCGTGGTGTCGTTGGTAAAGCTGCCATCCACCAGCGGCAGTGCGGTCGGACCGTTATTGGCGTTGACCTCAAACGACAGCACCGGATCCGGCCCGACGGTGTTAACCGTCACGCCAATGCTCACCGGGTCGCTGACATTACCCGCGTTGTCACTGAGGACGACCGTCAGCGTGTAGTTGCCGTTATCCAGCGGCGACGTATTCAGGCTCCAGTTGCCTTCGCTGTCCACCGTCGCCGACCCCACCAGCACGTTGCCGTTGTACACGTTGACGAGACCACCCGGCTCACCGCTGCCGCTCAGCAGCGGCGTGTTGTCGTTGGTGGCGCCACCGTTGGCGATGGTGACAAGGTTATCCGGATCGTTGTCATTCTGCAGCAGCACGGCGCTGACCGGCTGCGGCGGCGTGGCATCAACCTGAACGGTGAAGCTGGAAGACGGCGCACTGACGTTGCCGAGGCTGTCCGTCACCGTGGCCGTCAGGGTGTGCTGGCCATCGGTAAGCACGGGCGACAGGAACACCCATTCGCCGGCCGCATTGGCGGTGGTCGAACCCAGCACCACATTGCCATCGTAAATAGTCACCAGGCTGCCAGCCTCCGCCGTACCGCTCAGGCGTGGCGTGTTGTCATTGGTAAATGTGCCATCGGGCACCAGTACCAGATCGGTACCGTTGTCGTTATTTACTTCCAGCGTGGCCTGGGCCGGAGCCTGGTTATCAACGGTAAAGGTAATCGGTGCCGACGCCGGCCCGGTGTTACCGGCCGCATCGGTGACCGTCACCGTCAGGCTGTGCGCCGCGTTGGTGAGGGTTGGCACGTTGAAACTCCACGCGCCGTCACTGCCCGCAATCGCCGTACCAATCGGCGCGCCATTATCCAGAATGTTCACCGTGCTGCCCGGCTCAGCAACGCCCGCCAGCAACGGCGTGGTATCGCTGGTGGTCGATCCCGACGGAATATCTACCAGCGCACTGCCGTTGTCATTGGAGAGACTGATTTCCGTCACCTGATCCGGTGCGGTGGCGTCAATCACCAGCTGTGCCGTGACCGGCGCGCTGACGTTGCCCGCCGCGTCGCGCGCCACAACGGTTAAGGTGTAGCTGCCGTCACTCAGCGCGCTGGCCGGCGTGAAGCTCCAGCTGCCGCTGCTGCCCACGGTGACGCTGCCCACCGGACCGTTCTGCGAGGTAATCACAATCAGGCTGCCCGGATCGCCGCTGCCGCTCAGCACCGGCGTATTGTCACTGGTTAAGCCGCCGTTCGGGATGGTGACCGGATCGCCATTGCCATTATCGCTGGCGACGCTCAACTGGGTAACCGCCGACGGTGCTACGGTATCGACGGTGATCGCCACACTGGCGCTCGGTGCGCTGACATTGCCGGCGACGTCGGTGACCGTCACGCTGAGGCTGTGCGAGCCGTCGGTCAGTTCAGGTGAGAAGCTCCATGCGCCGTCGTTATCTGCCGTCGCCGTGCCGATAGGCGTCTGTCCGTCATAGACGATGATGGTGCTGTTCGGCTCCGCCGTTCCGCTGAGCAGCGGCGTGCTGTCATTGGTGTTGCTGCCTGAGGTGATTGGCGTGGCCGGATCGACATTGTTGTTCACCAGCAGCAGATCGACGACCGCGTCCGGCGCCGTGGTATCCACGGTAAAGCTAATCGGCGCGGAAGGATCGCTGACGTTACCCGCCGCATCAGTCACCGTTACCGTCAAGCTGTGATCGCCCTCGTCCAGCGTACCGGTAACAAACTGCCAGCTACCATCGGCGCCCACGGTCACCGAACCGATCGGCGTCGTGCTGTCGCCATCGTAGACAGTGATGATACTGCCCGCCGTGGCGCTGCCGGAGAGCTGCGGCGTGGTGTCGTTGGTCGCGCCATTGGCGGCAATCGCCACCAGCGTGCTGCCATCGTTATTGCTCAGCACCACGTCCACGGGCGCTGCCGGTGGCGTGAGATCGACGGTGAAGGTGTACGGCGCGGACTCCGGCCCGACGTTGCCTGCGGGATCGGTGACGCTGGCCGTCAGGCTGTGACTGCCCGCTTCCAGGGCGGTATCTGGCGTGAAGCGCCAGCTGCCGTCATTGCCAGCGGTAGCCGAGCCGATGATCACGCCGTTATCGCGCACGATCACCACGCTGTCAGGCTCGGCGCTACCGCTCAACACTGGTGTGGTGTCGTTGGTCGCCCCGCCAGAGGCCACCGGTACGGCCGGATCAACCTCATCGTTCACCAGCAGCAGGCCGGTCGGCTCGGCTGGTGCCGTGGTATCCACGGTAAAATCAATCGCCGCGGACGGTGCGCTAACGTTGCCCGCCGGGCTGGTAACCGTCGTGGTCAGGCTATGTTCGCCCTGGCTCAGCGTCGGTACCGCATAGCTCCATGTGCCACCGGCACCCACCAGCACGCTGCCCAGCACCGTATTGCCATCGAGGATGGTGACGGTGCTGCCGGCATCGGCGGTGCCGCTCAGCTGCGGCGTGGTGTCGTTGGTCGCGGTGCCGCTGTTAATCGGCTGCAGCGTCTCGCCGTTATCGTTGTTCAGCACGACATCAGCGGCGGCAGACGGTGCGGTGAGATCGATAGTGAAATCAAACGCATCAGACGCCGGCCCGCTGTTGCCCGCCGTGTCGGTGACAATGGTGGTCAGGCTATGCGTGCCCGCCTCCAGTGCCGGATCCGGCGTGAAGCTCCAGTTGCCGTTTGCATCGGCCTGCGCCGAGCCAATCACGCTGCCATTGTCGTAAATCGCGACGAGGCTGCCCGGCTCCGCGCTGCCGCTGAACAGCGGCGTGGTGTCATTAGTGACGCCATCCGCCGCGATCGGCAGCGGCGTTGCGCCCTGATCGTTAACCAGCAGCAAGTCTGCGGCGGGCGCCGGATCGGTGAGATCGATGTTCACCTCCAGCGGAGCAGAAGGTGCGCTGGTATTGCCAGCCGGACTGGTTTCGGTCGCCGTCAGGCTGTGCTGCCCCTCGCCCAGCGCGGTGGCTGGCGTGAAGCTCCAGCTGCCGTCGTCGTTGACCGTAGTGGTGCCCAGCACGGTATTGCCATCCGAGACGGTGATGGTGCTGCCGGCGGTGCCGCTGCCGCTCAGGACCGGCGTGGTGTCGTTAGTGGCACCGCTGGTGATCAGCACCGGCGTGCCGCTCTGATCATCACTGAGCTGTACATTGCCCGGCGCGGCTGGCGTGGTGGTATCGATGGTAAAGCTGAGGGCGGCCGAGGGTTCGCTGGTATTGCCGGCAGTATCGGTCACCGTCGCCGTCAGGCTATGGTCGCCCGCTGCCAGCACCGGTGCGGTGAAGCTCCAGCTGCCGTCGTTGCCGACGGTGGCGGTGCCCAGTACCGTATCGCCATCGGAAATGGTCACGGTGCTGCCCGGTTCCGCGCGGCCACTGAGCACCGGCGTGGTGTCATTGGTGAGGCCATTGCTGACCGGCACCGGTGTGCCGCTCTGGTCGTTGCTGAGCAGCAGCTCGCTGGCCACAGCGGGTGCGCTGGTATCGACGATGACAATCACCGCCGTACTGCCCGGCCCGGTATTGCCCGCCGTGTCGGTAACGGTGGACGTCAGGTTGTGCTGCCCTTCGCTCAGCGGAGCGGTCGGGGTGAAGCTCCAGCTGCCGTCGCTGCCTGCCGTCGCTGTGCCCAGCACCGTATCGCCGTCGCTGACGGTCACGGTGCTGCCAGGTTCAGCGGTACCGCTCAGGGTTGGCGTGGTGTCATTGGTGCTGCCGCCCGCGGCAACCGGTGTGCCGTCGCCATTGCTGAGCTGCAGATTGCCTGCCGCCGCTGGTGCCTGCGTATCGACGGTGACGGTTACCGGTGTTGACGCCGGGCCGGTATTGCCGGCCGCATCGGTCACGGTGCTGGTCAGGCTGTGGCTGCCATCGCTGAGGGGTGGCGTGGTAAAGCTCCAGTTGCCATCATTGCCCACCGTGGTGCTGCCAATCACCGTACCGCCATCGGAGATAATGACCACACCGCCAGCTTCACCGCTGCCGCTCAGGGTTGGCGCAGAGACGTTAGTGCTGCCAGTGCCCAGCGGATCGCCGTCATCGTTGGTCAGCTGGATGCCAGTCGGTGCTGCGGGCGCGACGGTGTCGATGGTGATGGTGATTACCGGCGAATCCGTCACCGTGCCGCTGCCGTTATCGGCGCTGGCGCGGAATGCGTAGGTGCCGTCGGCCAGCGCTGCTGGCGTGAAGCTCCACTGTCCGTTGCTGCCCGCGACCACGCTGCCCAAAACCGTACTGCCGTTGTACAGGGTGACGAGATCGCCCGCCCCGGCCTGGCCACTGAGAATCGGCGTGCTGTCGGTGGTGCTGTCGTTATTGGACAGTTCGACCAGTGTGCTGCCGTTATCATCGGTGACAATCAGCAGGCTGCTGGTGGCCGGCACGCCCGCCTCAATGTTGACCGTGAACACCGGCGATGCCGGACTGACGTTGCCGGCCGCGTCAGTCACTGTGGTGGTCAGGCTGTGCTGCCCGTTGGTGAGCGCATCTGGCGTAAAGCTCCAGCTGCCGTTGCTACCGGCGGTAACGCTACCGAGCAGCGTGGTGCCGTCATAAATACGCACCACCGCGCCCGCTTCTGCCGAACCGCTCAGGGTTGGTGTGCGATCGTCGGTGGTCTGGCCGGAAGCCAGCGCGCCGGTGGCGCTGCCCGCGTTATCCGTCACCTGCAGGCCGCTGACGGCGGCAGGCGCGGTGGTGTCAACGCTAAAGGCGATCGGCGTTGATGCCGGGCTGACGTTGCCGGCGGCATCGGTCACCGTGGTGCTCAGGCTGTGATTGCCCTCGCCCAGCGCTGGCGTGGTGAAGCTCCAGCTGCCGTTACTGCCCACGCTGACGCTGCCGAGAACGGTGTTGCCGTCGCGAATCGTGACAATACTGCCGGCTTCCGCCGTGCCGCTCAGCAGCGGTGTCGCATCGTTAATCGCGCTGCCGCCCGTCACCGGCTGTGCGGTACTGCCGGCATCGTTCAGCAGTGCCAGATCGCTGGCTGCCGCCGGTGGCGTGATATCAACCGTAATGTTCAGGGTGACGGTGTCAATCACATTGCCGTCAACGTCGGTAATGGTGGCGCTGAACGCGTGGCCGCCCTCACTCAGGTTGCTCAGGGCAAAGCTCCACTGCCCATTGCCGTCGGCGGTGGTGCTGCCGAGCAGATCGCCGCCGTCAAAGATGCGGACGAGGCTGCCCGCCCGGGTCAGGCCGGCGAGGGTCGGGCTGTCGTCATTGGTGACGGCGCCGTTTTGCAGTGAGACGAGGGTGTTGCCGCTGTCGCCCACCAGCTCAATGCTGGCGCTGGCGGGGGGCAGCGCAGCGTCCACATTGACCACAAATTCCGCGGTCGCGCTGCTGACGTTGCCCGCCGCATCGGTTTGCGTAACGGTCAGGCTGTGGCTGCCGTTGCTGAGCGCTGGCGTGGTAAAGCTCCAGCTGCCGTT
>NZ_JASEWO010000297.1:0-2946 GCF_030024295.1 Pantoea sp. Pa-EAmG | reverse complement strand
CCGTCTGCCTTCCAGAAGTAAAGCAAAGCGCACGTTAAGTCAACGAATTTGTCTTTGCACCCGAATGGTGCTGCTGCGCAGTGCTGCGCCGCAGACGCCGAAACGGATTGCGATCGTTCAGGCAGCGTCACAGACGCCCGATCACTCACTGTCCGGAGCCGGTTTTCCCGAGCAATTATCTATAAGTTTTTTTTCTACGTCGTGCAGCAAACGGTGCAGCATGGCGCTGTCGCGCTGCTCCAGCAGACCGATGCGCTGATCAATCCAGTCCGCCAGCTTGGCATCATTGCTGACTTCCAGCGTCACCAGCAGCTGATGAAAGCGCTGACGCAGCGCCTGCAGCTGCTGCGCGTTAGCCTCCTCAACCGGCGCGGCCGCTACCTGGTGCAGCGCCGATAGCTGATAGCAGTACACCATCACCGCCTGGCCGAGATTCAGCGAAGGATAGTCCTGCGCCATCGGAATGCCGGTCAGCAGATCGACCTGTTCCAGCTCCTCATTAGTCAGCCCGCTGTCTTCACGGCCAAACACCAGCGCGATGCGGTTCAGCCACTGACGCTTCTCCTGCAGGATGGTTTCGACCTGCGCCGGCGTGGCGTAATAGCGAAACTTCGCCCGGCTGCGGGCGGTCGTGGCCACGGAAAAATCGACATCCGCCAGCGCAGCGCTCAGCGTGTCATAGGTTTTCACATGGTCAAGAATCTCACCGGCGCCGTGGGCCACTCGCCGCGCGGCCGGATCCTGCCAGGCGTCACTGGCGACAATACGCAACTCGCTAAATCCCATGGTTTTCATGGCGCGGGCGGCCGCGCCGATATTCTCCGGGCGAGCGGGTGAGACAAGGATCAAGGGGAAATGCATGATTTTTCCATCGAACGGTTAATAACCCGACCTATGTTGGCATGCAGGCGACAAAATACCAACCGCACGGGCCTGAGAAAATAAGATGTTAAGGATGTTAAAAGAGGGCAAAAATGCCGGGCAGGCGTAATTATGCGTAATAAGCAAAATTTATGCGCTAAACCCATATTAAAACATTATTTTTCATGCAATTAAAAAGTTATTACCTGCAGGTTTTACTTTTGCGCTGATGCAGCTGAAATGTAGCGAAAATGCTGCTTTTTGTGAGCTAAGCTGGCATTCCAGTAGAAGTTTTTCATAAAAGTGTTAACGTGCTACACTTGCATTTGATATAAGTCAACGAAGCGTTGTTTTTATGCTTATCGGTTGTTGTTGGTGCTGTTAGGTTGCTGTTAATACGGTTAGGATAAGCGCCAGTCCGATACCCACGGGGCACGCAAATATTCATCCTGACTGGCTGAGCTAACACTGAAGTTGACGTTGATGGATGGTGTATTCCGAAGATTATTTCGTACACCGGTTGCGAAAGATATTCTGTTCAGGTGAACAGTGTGCGCAACCCGGTACGCCCTGTTTTCGATTTGTTGGCAAATTTTAGGTAGCGAAACATGCAGACCCCGCACATTCTTATCGTTGAAGACGAACTGGTCACGCGTAACACCCTCAAAAGTATTTTTGAGGCGGAAGGTTACGTGGTCTATGAAGCCACCGACGGCGCCGAGATGCATCAGGTTTTGACGGAAAATGACGTCAATCTGGTGATCATGGATATCAACCTGCCAGGCAAAAACGGTTTGCTGCTGGCACGCGAATTGCGTGAACAAGCAAACGTTGCGCTGATGTTCCTGACAGGTCGTGATAACGAAGTGGATAAAATCCTCGGCCTGGAAATTGGCGCCGATGATTACATCACTAAGCCGTTCAACCCGCGTGAACTGACGATTCGTGCGCGCAACTTGCTGTCGCGTACCATGAATCTGGCGATGCCGAGTGAAGAACGCCGCACGGTGGAAAGTTATCGCTTTAACGGTTGGGAGCTGGACATCAATAGCCGCTCACTGGTCAGCCCGAATGGCGAACAATACAAACTGCCACGCAGTGAATTCCGCGCCATGCTGCACTTCTGCGAAAACCCGGGCAAAATTCAAACCCGTGGTGACCTGCTGAAGAAGATGACCGGCCGCGAGCTGAAGCCGCATGACCGCACGGTGGATGTCACCATCCGCCGCATCCGTAAGCATTTTGAATCTACGCCGGATACGCCAGAAATCATCGCCACTATTCACGGCGAAGGTTACCGCTTCTGCGGCGAATTGCAGGATTAAGTTTGCTGCGGTAAAAGAAAAACGCCCAACAGGGCGTTTTTTTATGCCTTATTTCCACGGCATAATCGGCACGGCGCTCAACGCATTCTTCGGCGAGCCCTCAACCACCTTATCGGAATAGCTGAGATAGATCAGCGCATGGCGTTTCTGGTCAAAGAAGCGCACCACCTGCAGCTTCTTAAACACCAAAGAAGTGCGTTTTTGGAACACCACTTCACCCTGCGCCTTGCCTTGTGCGATTTTATCGCTAAGCTCTACGGGCCCAACCTGCTGACATGAGATGGCCGCGTCGGAAGTGTCTTCCGCCAGACCCAATCCGCCCTTGATCCCACCGGTTTTTGCCCGGCTGATATAACAGGTTACATTTTTTACATCGGGGTCATCGAAGGCTTCCACCACGATCTTATGATCGGGGCCAAACATCTTGAATACCGTGTCAACTGAGCCGATCTCTTCGGCCTGGACGCCCGCGCTGAACACACAAGTTGCAAGCGTGATTATAAGAAAGCGAGTTATTGTCATTGAGTTACCATTGGCAATCGAATAGATGAGACTGTAATGTACTGTCAATCGAACCCGGAACCAAACCTAAACGGGTTGTAACCCGCATTGATTTAGCACAGCCGATTGACAAACCGCCCCCACGCCTTTGTGCATTTCGTGCTATTATTCGACGACTTCATAGTTGCGCCACCAGAGAGTTATGAGGATGTTTTATGGACCAAGCCGGTATCATTCGCGATTTGCTTGTCTGGCTGGA
>NZ_JASEWO010000296.1:0-2981 GCF_030024295.1 Pantoea sp. Pa-EAmG | reverse complement strand
AGGTCACCCTATTTGGCCGCAGTTTTAATTCCACTGGCATGAAGATGCGCGGCAACCTACGGACAAAGAATGCCGAGCTGCTTGAAAAGGTCAAAACCTCCTATGAAATTCAAAATGAACAAAAATAGCCTTAAGTTGCTGCTGGTGAGTGCGCTGCTGGCAACCAGCCTGCCGGCGCTGGCGTTAACGGGCGATTCGGACAAGCCGGTTAACATCGACTCGGTGAACCAGGCGCTCGATTTGCAGGGTAACGTCGCCACCTTTACCGGCAACGTGATCGTGACCCAGGGCACCATCAAAATTACCGCCGATAAAGTGGTGGTAACGCGTCCCGGCGGCGACAGCAACAAAACCATCGTTGATGCCTACGGCAATCCGGCCACCTTTTATCAGATGCAGGACAACGGCAAACCGGTGCAGGGTCACGCCGCCAAACTGCACTATGAGCTGGCCAACGATTTCGTCGAGCTGACCGGCAACGCCTTTATTGAGCAGCAGGACAGCAACATCAAAGGCGATCGCATCACCTATCTGGTGAAAGAGCAGAAAATGCAGGCCTACAGTCAGGGCCAGAGCAAGCGCGTCACCACCGTGCTGGTGCCGTCGCAGCTGCAGGATAAAAACGGTTCGTCTGCGAGCCCCAAAAAGAGTAACTGATCGCTATGGCCACATTAGTCGCTGAAAACCTGGCGAAAGCCTACAAAGGCCGTCGCGTAGTAGAAGATGTCAGCCTGCAGGTGAAATCCGGCGAGATTGTCGGCCTGCTGGGCCCCAACGGGGCCGGTAAAACCACCACCTTCTACATGGTGGTAGGCATCGTGCCGCGTGATGCCGGCCGCATTATTATTGATGAAGAAGATATCAGTATTCTGCCGCTGCATGCGCGCGCGCGGCGCGGCATCGGTTATCTGCCGCAGGAAGCGTCGATCTTTCGCCGTCTGAGCGTCTACGACAACCTGATGGCGGTACTGCAGGTGCGTGACGACCTGACGGAAGAGCAGCGTCAGGATCGCGCCAATGAGCTGATGGACGAGTTCCACATCGGCCATCTGCGCGACAGCATGGGCCAGGCGCTGTCAGGCGGTGAACGTCGCCGCGTCGAGATTGCCCGTGCGCTGGCCGCCAATCCAAAGTTTATCCTGCTGGATGAACCTTTTGCCGGCGTTGACCCCATCTCCGTTATCGATATCAAAAAGATCATCGAACATCTGCGTGACAGCGGCCTCGGCGTGCTGATCACCGACCACAACGTGCGTGAAACGCTCGCGGTGTGTGAGCGCGCATATATCGTCAGCCAGGGCCATCTGATTGCCCACGGCACGCCAGATGAAATTCTTGCAGATGAGCAGGTTAAGCGGGTTTATTTGGGCGAAGAGTTCAGACTCTGATAAGGTGTCGGCATACCCGACATTTGCTTAGGAAATTCTAGCCGGATTATGAAGCAAGGTTTGCAACTCAGGCTCAGCCAACAGCTCGCGATGACCCCCCAGTTGCAGCAGGCAATCCGCTTGCTGCAACTCTCTACGCTTGAACTCCAGCAGGAACTGCAACTGGCGCTGGAAAGCAATCCGCTGCTTGAACAAACCGATCTGCACGATGAAGTCGACGCCCGCGAGTTTCAGGAGAACGAGGCGTTAGATACCCGTGAGGCACTCGAACAGAAAGAGATGCCGGAAGAGCTGCCGCTCGATGCCACCTGGGACGAGATCTACACGGCCGGTACGCCCTCCGGCACCGGCACCGATTACCAGGACGACGAGCTGCCGGTGTATCAGGGTGAAACCACGCAGTCGCTGCAGGACTATCTGATGTGGCAGGTAGAACTGACGCCGTTCACCGACACCGACCGCGCCATCGCAACCTCCATCGTCGATGCCATTGACGATACCGGTTATCTCACCGTCAGCTTACAGGACATTTGTGACAGTATTGGTGACGAAGAGCTGACGCTGGAAGAGGTGGAAGCGGTGCTGAAGCGCGTACAGCGTTTCGATCCGGTGGGTGTCGGCGCACGCGATCTGCGTGACTGCCTGCTGGTGCAGCTGTCGCAGTATGCGGCCGATATGCCGATGCTGAACGAAGCACGGCTGATTGTCAGCGAGCACCTCGACCTGCTGGCTAACCACGATTTCCGCAGCCTGATGCGCGTGACGCGGCTGAAAGAAGAGGTGCTGAAGGAAGCGATGCTGCTGATTCAGTCGCTCGATCCGCGCCCCGGGCAGTCCATTAATACCAGCGAGCCCGAGTATGTGATTCCCGATGTGCTGGTGCGCAAGACTGGCACGCGCTGGACGGTGGAGCTGAACGCTGACAGCCTGCCGCGCCTGAAAATCAATCAGCATTACGCCGCGATGGGCGGTTCTGCGCGTAATGACAGTGACAATCAGTTTATTCGCAGCAACTTACAGGAAGCCCGCTGGCTGATTAAGAGCCTGGAGAGCCGCAACGACACGCTGCTGAAAGTGACGCGCTGTATTGTCGAACAGCAGCAGGCGTTTTTTGAACAGGGTGAAGAGTATATGCGTCCGATGGTGCTGGCGGATATCGCCCAGGCCGTGGATATGCATGAATCCACTATTTCCCGCGTCACCACGCAAAAGTATTTGCACAGCCCGCGTGGCATTTTTGAACTGAAGTATTTTTTCTCCAGTCACGTCAGCACCGAAGGCGGTGGCGAAGCCTCGTCGACGGCGATCCGTGCACTGGTGAAAAAATTAATCTCCGCGGAAAATCCCGCAAAACCCTTGAGCGACAGCAAACTGACCTCCATGTTATCTGAACAGGGCATCATGGTGGCGCGACGTACGGTTGCTAAGTATCGCGAGTCTTTATCTATACCGCCATCAAACCAGCGCAAGCAGCTGGTTTGACCGAAACAAGAAGGAAGACCTATGCAGCTAAACCTAACCGGACTGAATGTTGAGATAACCGACCCACTGCGCGAATTTGTAAATAACAAATTTGCCAAACTGGAACACTAT
>NZ_JASEWO010000073.1:0-21687 GCF_030024295.1 Pantoea sp. Pa-EAmG | reverse complement strand
TCAGTCCGGTAAGACGCTGCCATCATAGTGAGCGCCATGTTAATTAACTGTGAATACAATCACAGATTGGAAACGGTTACACGGCGCTATCGCCTGAATTAGTGACCGACTCCACAATTTGCCGCTGCGCCACTGAATGGCGCCGCACCAGCGTAGGCATGAAGCAGTGCGCGGCGTGCGGATCGAGCGTGCCTGCTGCGCCCTGCAGGGCCAGCTCAGTCGCCAGTTTCGCCATAGAAACAATGGGATAGCGTACCGTGGTCAATTGCGGGTCGGTGTAGCGGGAAATGGGGATATCATCGAAGCCGATGACAGAGAAATGCTGCGGCACCTGAATACCGTTATCTTTCAGCGCAGTGAGCGCACCGGCCGCCATGCCATCGTTATAGGAGAACACCGCAGTGAGGTGCAGATTGCGCCCCAGCAGTTCCACCATCGCGGCTTCACCGCCCTGCATGTCCGGTTCGGCATGTGCAATCCAGCCCTCCGGCGGGCGGATGCCCTGCTCCGCCAGCGCCTGCAGCCAGCCGTCGCGGCGCTGCGCCACGTCCTCAATCGGATGGCTGGAGCTGAGGTATCCAATGCGCTGATGGCCCTGCTGTAACAGCATACGCGTCGCTACCTGCGCCCCGGTAACATTGTCGAGGCAGACGCAGCGGTGCTCGTAACCGGGAATAGTACGATTAATCAATACCATACCGGGAACCTGATCCATAAACCGGGCAAGCTCCGCGTCTGTAAGCGTTTTCGCGTGCACCACCAGCGCGTTGCAGCGCTGGCGGATCAGCACCTCAATGGCATGGCGTTCTTTCTCTTCCTGATGCCACGAATTGCTGATGAGCACATGCTTGTGCATGCGCTGCGCCACGGTATCCACCGCTTTAACCAGCGCACCAAAGAAGGGATCGGAAACGTCCATGACCACCACGCCGATGGTATCGCTCACCTGGGTAGCCAGCGCCTGCGCGTTAGCATTCGGCCGGTAGCCGAGCAATTCAACCGCCTGCAGCACGGCTTCGCGGGTATCAGAGGTGACTGCACTGCTGTTATTGAGCACCCGCGACACGGTGGCAACGGAAACCCCGGCCTGACGGGCGACATCACGAATCGTTATCATGCAGTTGTTCCACAGAGGAGAAAATGCGCGACTGGCGCGTAACGGCGCTATTCTGTCAGGGCATCGGAAACAGCTGCGTGAATTACGTCACACGGATGAAAACGGTTACATACAATTATGCAACCTTTGTGATGAACATCATTATCTGCCGGCGGACGCGTTGTCCGCTTTTCCGGCGGCGAGCTGCGTCAGCCGGCGCCAGATCCACTCCATCGGTCCCTGCGGGAAGACGCGCAGCCACAGCACGGAGAACAGAATATTGACCAGCCAGATAGCCGGTACAAAATCCAGTAGTTGCAGGCGGTCAAATTTGAGGAACAGATCGAAGCGATAGAACAGCGTGGTGCAGATTAGCGTCTGCAGCAGATAATTGCTCAGCGCCATGCGGCCGACGCACTGAATGGCGTAACTGAACCGCGTGGCGGCGATGGCCGGCCAGTAACCGAGACAGAGCGCAGCGTAGCCAAGGCTGATAAACGGACTGGCGAGATCGCGTGGCACCTGCAGGAAAAAGCCGCTCCAGCGAAATTCCCACTGTAGCAACCACTGTGCCAGCACGCCGGGTATGGCAATCAGCCAGCCGATGGTCAGTAACAGCGCCGCCGCGCGTCGGTAGTGTTGCAGACTAAACTGGCCGCTCAGCCAGCCGCTGCGCATCAACGCGGCACCGATCAGCATCAGCCCGGCCAGCTGCCAGCCATACTGCGAAGCCAGCGCCATCAGGCCGGATGACAGGTGTTCGAGGCGATTCTGCACCGCTTCCCAGCCGCCGACCAGTTTCCAGTAGCTCTCATACTCCAGATCTGCCGCGCCCGGCAGCCACGAACGCGTCGGCTGCGGACTGGAGATGACGCCAAACACCAGCAGCACGGCACAGCCCACCAGATAGAGCAGCACGCCGGTATGTAATAGCGCCCGCTCCGACGGCACATCACGCAGCATGCGCCAGACAATCAACCCAATCAGGCCATAATCCAGCAGGATGTCGCCTTCCCACAGGAACACCGCGTGGATGAACCCGATGAAGACCAGCAGCGTTAAGCGTGAGGAGATCCAGCGGCTGCCGCGCGGCACCTGCAGTGCCAGTCCGGCACCAAACAGCAGCGCAAACAGCGTCAGGAATTTTAGCTGCGCCAGGCCATCCATGATTGCCCAGGTCCAGGCATCAGAAACGGAGGCTTCACCCTGCCAGGCCGGATTGAGATAGGCCGCCGAGGGCAGACCAAAGCCGACAATATTCAGCAGCAATATGCCGAGAATGGCGCAACCACGAATGAAATCCAGCGCGAGATAGCGTTGCATCGAGTGCCCTGACGGTGAGAGGAACACGGGCGACAACGACGCCGCCCGCGCTGCTTAGCTGTGGCGTACCGCGCGCAGGAACTCCTGACGCGTGTTCTGGCTCGATTTGAACAATCCGCCAAGTGAAGTGGTGGTGGTCGCGCTGGTCGCATCTTTGACGCCGCGCGCTTTCACGCAGTAGTGCACCGCATCGATCGACACCGCCACGTTATTGGTGCCCAGCAGAGTTTGCAGCGCCACCAGCACCTGCTGGGTTAAACGCTCCTGCACCTGCGGACGCTGGGCGAAGAACTGAACGATACGGTTGATCTTCGACAGGCCAATTACCTTGTCTTTAGGGATATAGGCCACGGTGGCTTTGCCGTCGATGATCACGAAGTGGTGTTCACAGGTGCTGGTCAGGGTGATATCACGCACGGTGACCATTTCGTCCACCTTCATCTTGTTTTCGATGACGGTGATTTTCGGGAAGTTGGCGTAATCCAGACCTGAAAAGATTTCGTCGACGTACATCCTGGCGATGCGGTGCGGCGTCTCCATCAGGCTGTCGTCTTCCAGGTCCAGATTCAGCAGCTGCATAATCTGGGTCATGTGGCCGGCGATCTCGCGCTTGCGTGACGCGTCGTCCATGTCGCGCACCGGGGCGCGTAATGGCGTTTCCAGGCCACGCGCCAGCAGTGCTTCGTGAACCAGGGCGGCTTCCTGACTTAAGGTGCTCATCGTACTCTTCTCCGGCAGGTGATGCGCCCGCAGGTCTGCGCCTGCGGGGGAAATTCTGAGCGCGTATTGTGAAACACAACGCGCGCTTAATCCAGCAATCAATCCGATTGGAAATGAAAGCGTTTCAGGTGGGCGATCGCCGCATCACCAGCGCCCCCGCCAGCAGCAACCCGCCTCCGGCCACCCACAGCGCCGGATCGAGCCGGTGCCACAGCAGGCTGGAAATCCAGGACAGCAGCGGTCCACCGAGCTGTCCGATGGCATAACCGGTTGTGAGCAGGCCGGCGAGATAGCGCGCGTGGTGCGGCGCCAGCTCCCGGCTGTACTGCAGCGACAGCTGCACCACGCAGAGAAAGCCGCCGCCAATCAGCAGCGCCGCCAGCAGCAGACCGTTGATGCCCGGCAGTACGATGGCCGCGATTACGCCCAGCGCCTGCGCCCACAGCACCAGCGCCAGCCGCCGATGGCTGCTGCCCCAGTGGCGCGTCACGATCCCCAGCACGATGCCGATCACCGCCGCCCCGCCAAACACCGGCCAGACAAACTGCGCAAAAGCGCTATCAGGGAAGCGCGCCGCCGCCATTTGCGACAGGAAGGTGGCGGGCAGAATATAGCCAAAGCCGGCGAGGCTGTAGCTGAGGATCAGACGCTTCAGGTCACGCGTCAGCAGCAGCGGCTCAGCGGCCTGTTGCGGGCGATGCAGCTGTCCGCTGCGCGGCAGGAAACGCGCAATCGCGGCAATCAGCAGCAGCGCCAGCACACCGTACGCCGCCCAGGCAAACGCCGCGCTCACGCCGCTGGCGTGCAGCATTACCGCCAGCATGCCGCTGATGAAGATGCCGGTGCCGGGACCGGCAAACACCGCTGCCGACAGGCCCGGCCGGCTGTGATGCAGCAGTTGCTCATTGCTCCATGCTGCCACCAGCACCATTGCCCAGCCGCTGGCGACACCGATCAGGAAACGCACCACCGCATGCAGCCACGGCCCGCTGATACAGGCGGACAGCAACGTCAGCGCGACGGCACCCCAGACGCCCAGCTGCAGCCGCCACTCCACGCGCCGCTGCGCACGCATCGCGTCAAACGATCCGGCCAGATAACCGAGATAGTTCAGCGCGGCGACCAGGCTGGCGCTGGCGAGCGTGAGCTGACCGTCGTGAATCATCAGCGGCACCTGCGGGGTAAACGCAAATCGCCCAATCCCCATTGCAACCACTAAACTTAAAAACGCGCTAAGCGCGACTCGCCACGCCATTCTGACTCCGGATCGATTGGATTATCACTTGTCAGCAGCATGCATGACGTTTAGACTCACGAAAAGTGAATAATATTAACCAAGTTGTTTACGAGAAGAGAATATGGATTTAGTACAGCTCCGCATGTTCTGTTCCGTGGCCGAAACCGGCTCACTGGCGCGCGCCGCCGAAATGCTGCATCGCGTGCCGTCTAATCTCACCACGCGACTGCGACAGCTGGAAGAAGAAATCGGCGTCGATCTGTTTATTCGTGAGAAGCAGCGCATTCGTTTGTCGCCGATGGGCCACAATTTCCTCAATTATGCGCAGCGTATTCTGGCATTGAGCGACGAGGCGCTGAACATGGCGCGCGCCGGTGAACCCGGTGGTAACTTTGCCTTCGGTTCGATGGAGAGCACCGCCGCCACTCGCCTGCCGGGATTGCTGGCCGCCTATCATCAGCGCTTCCCCAACGTCGCGCTGTCGCTGGTGACCGGCACCTCAGGCGATATCATCGATAAAGTGCGCGCTGGCACGCTGGCGGCCGCGCTGGTGGACGGTCCGGCCAGTCATGACGACCTGAATGGCTGCATCGCCTTTCGTGAAGAGATGGTGCTGATCACCAGCCTCGAACACGCGCCGATTCACAGCGCCCGCGATACGCAGGGCGATACGCTGTTTGCCTTTGGCAACAGCTGCTCGTACCGCACCCGGCTGGAGTCCTGGTATCGCGACAGCCAGAGCGCACCGCACAGCGTTATGGAGATTCAGTCTTATCACGCCATGGTCGCCTGCGTAGCCGGTGGCGGCGGCGTGGCGATGATTCCCGCCTCGGTGCTGGCGCAGATGCCGGCCCGCGCGCGCGTGCAGCAGCACAGCCTGCCGCCGACCTGGCGCGACACGGCCACCTGGCTGATGTGGCGCCGCGACGCCTTTACGCCCAACGTTGAGGCGCTGAAGTATCTGATTATTGAAATGTTTGATGACCGCCCGCTCAACGATGAACTGCTGCATCCGCTGCAGGCCGCTGAGTAAGCGTTATTTTTTATCCAATCACGACATCACAGGAAGAGGGATTGCATGAACATGATTAAAACCCGCGCGGCCGTGGCCTGGGCTGCTGGCGAACCGCTGAAGATTGAAGAAGTGGATCTGATGCCGCCACAGAAAGGGGAAGTGCTGGTGCGCATCGTTGCCACCGGCGTGTGCCATACCGATGCTTACACCTTGTCAGGTAAAGATCCGGAAGGCGTATTCCCGGCGATCCTCGGTCACGAAGGTGGCGGCGTGGTTGAAGCGGTGGGCGAAGGCGTTACCAGCGTCGCGGTCGGCGATCACGTGATCCCGCTGTACACGCCAGAGTGCGGCAAGTGTAAATTCTGTCTCTCCGGCAAAACCAACCTGTGTCAGGCAATCCGCACCACGCAGGGCAAAGGGCTGATGCCCGACGGCACCACCCGCTTCTTCAAAGACGGCAAGCCAATCTTCCATTACATGGGCACCTCGACCTTCTCTGAGTACACCGTCGTACCGGAAATCTCCCTGGCGAAAATCAGCAAAGAAGCGCCGCTGGAAGAAGTGTGCCTGCTCGGCTGTGGCGTGACCACCGGCATGGGCGCGGTGATGAACACCGCCAAAGTGAAAGAAGGCGACACCGTGGCGATTTTCGGCCTCGGCGGTATTGGCCTGTCGGCAATCATTGGGGCGAAAATGGCGAAGGCCGGTCGCATCATCGGTATTGATATCAACACCAGCAAGTTTGACCTGGCGCGCAAATTGGGCGCAACCGACCTGGTTAATCCGAAAGATTTTGCTAAGCCAATTCAGGAGGTTATCGTCGAGATGACCGACGGCGGCGTGGACTTCTCGTTTGAGTGTATCGGTAATGTCAACGTGATGCGTTCCGCGCTGGAGTGCTGCCATAAAGGCTGGGGCGAATCAGTGATTATCGGCGTTGCCGGTGCCGGCGAAGAGATTTCTACCCGGCCGTTCCAGCTGGTTACCGGTCGCGTATGGCGCGGGTCGGCGTTTGGCGGCGTGAAAGGACGTACTCAGCTGCCGGGAATCGTGCAGGATTACCTCGACGGTAAGTTTGCGCTGAATGATTTCATCACTCACACCATGCCGCTGGAAGAGATCAACGAGGCATTTGAGCTGATGCATGAAGGCAAATCGATCCGTTCCGTGGTGCATTTTAATAAATAAGCAGGAGGCGACATGGCATCCACTCTGGAGCTGCTGGAAGAACACCGTATTTTTGGCGGCTGGCAGCAGCGCTGGCGTCATCAATCCGCCGTGCTCAACTGCCCGATGACGTTCAGCATTTTTCTGCCACCGCCGCGCGACGACGCGCCACCGCCGGTGGTGTGGTTTCTCGCCGGGCTGACCTGCAACGATGAGAACTTCACCACCAAAGCCGGTGCGCAGCGCGTGGCGGCCGAACTCGGTCTGGTGCTGATTATGCCGGACACCAGCCCGCGCGGCGATGCAGTGGCCAATGACAGCGGGTACGATCTGGGCCAGGGTGCCGGGTTTTATCTCAACGCCACGCAGCAACCGTGGGCGGCACATTATCGCATGTTCGATTATCTCAGCGAGGAGCTGCCGGCACTGGTGGCGGATAACTTCAAGCTGAGCGATCGCCAGTCGGTAATGGGACATTCGATGGGCGGCCACGGCGCGCTGGTGCTGGCGCTGCGCCTCGGCGGGCGCTTTGCGTCGGCGTCCGCGTTTGCGCCAATCGTCAACCCGACCGAAGTGCCGTGGGGACAGAAAGCCTTTGCCGCCTATCTGGGCGACGATCGCCAGACGTGGCGCGAGTGGGATAGCTGCCTGCTGATGCAGAACGCTGAACATCGCCTGCCAGTGCTGATCGATCAGGGCGATAGCGATCAGTTCCTCGCCGATCAGCTACGCCCGGAGCGGCTGGAAGCAGTGGCGCGCGAGCAGAACTTCCCGCTGGAGCTGCGTATCCAGCCGGGGTATGACCACAGCTACTTCTTTATCGCCAGCTTCGTGGAGGACCATCTGCGGTTCCACGCGCAGCATTTACTGGCGTAATGCACTTCTCTGCCCCTCTGATGCTGAGGGGCAGAACGTGTCTGGCGTCAGGCCAGTGATTCCGCCACCAGCCCATCAATCATTACCTGAGGCATGCCCTGTGAGCAGTGCTCAATGCGACCGCGCACGCCATACACCTGCGCCAGCGTCTCCGGCGTAATCACCTGCGACGGCACACCGTCGGCCAGTAATTGCCCCTGCTTCAGCATCAGCGCGTGATCGGCATGACGCAGAGCGATGTTAATGTCATGCACCACCACCACCGTCACCATATTGCGCAGCCGGGTTTCGCGCCGCACCAAATCCATCACGTGGAACTGATAATTCAAATCCAGCGCGCTGAGCGGTTCATCCAGCAGCAGCAGTTCCGGACGGCGAATCAGCGACTGCGCCAGCCCGACCAGCTGCTTCTGGCCACCGGACAGCTGATCGAGATAACGCATCGCCAGATGGGCAATGCCCAGCTGCTCCAGCAGGTGCATGATTTCCGCTTCACTGGCGGCGCTGTGTAATCCGCCGGAGGCACGCTGCGCCACGATGATCGACTCCAGCACGTGCAGATGCACGCCGGCTGGCAGCGTCTGCGGCAGATAGACCACGCGCTGCGCGCGCCGGGCAAACGGCTGGCTCATCAGCTCTTCACCGTTGAGCCACAGCTCGCCCTGCCCTTTGCTCAGACCGGCCAGCGCGCGCAGCAGCGTCGATTTGCCGCAGCCGTTGGGGCCCAGCAGTACGGTGATTTTGCCGCGTGGCAGCTGCGTGACATTGAGATCGTCGATGACGTTCCGCTTCGGGTAACCGGCATAAAAGTGGCTGACGCGTAAGCCCTGCTCCATCACACTGTCCCCCGATGCCGCAGAATAATGCTGAGAAAGAACGGCACGCCCACCAGCGAGGTGACGATGCCGACCGGAATGATGACGCCGGGAATGAGGTTTTTCGAGGCTACCGACGCCAGCGACAGCACCAGCGCGCCGGTCAGCGCACTGGCCGGCAGATAGTAGCGGTGATCTTCACCAAACATCATGCGCGCAATGTGCGGCGCGACCAGGCCGATAAAGCCGATCGGGCCGACGAATGCCACCGCCAGCGCTGAGAGAATGCTGATGCGCAACAGCGTCGCCAGCCGCAGACGCCGCACATCAATGCCGAAGCTCACCGCGCGATCTTCACCCAGGCGCAGCGCCGTGAGTTTCCAGCTGCTGAGCATCGAGAACGGCAGCAGGATGGCAAAGGCGGCGCTCAGCACGCCCAGTTTTTCCCATGAGGCACGCGCCAGACTGCCCATGGTCCAGAACACCAGGCCCTGCAGCGTATCTTCGCTGGCGATGAACTGCATCATCGAAACCAGGGCGTTAAAGGTGAACACCAGCGCGATGCCAAACAGCACCACGCCGGAGGTTGAGACTTTGGTCCAGCGCGTGATGCCATCCAGCATCAGCGCGGCAAACAAGGCGAAGACAAAGGCATTGGCGGAGATCAGCCACTGGTCCGGCACGCCGGGAATACCAATGCCGAGAATGATCGCCAGCGCGGCACCAAACGCCGCTGCCGACGAGACGCCGAGCGTAAACGGGCTGGCCAGCGGGTTATTGAGGATGGTCTGCATTTCAGCACCGGCGAGGCCGAGTGAGAAGCCGACCACCACCGCCATTAGCGCATACGGCAGACGGATGTCCCAGACGATCACGCGCGTGCCAGCATCCACCGCTGCGGGATGGAGCAGCGTTTGCCACAGCGTATTGAGCGTCAGGCCGGCCGGGCCAAGGGTGAAATCGAGGATAACTGAAGCGAGGATCGCCAGCACCAGCACACCAATCAGCAGCAGTCGCTGACGCAGAACCTGACGATAACGGGTCAGGGTATCGGCTTCGGTGCCATGTTCCGCCACCAGCGCGGAGTCCGTACTACGCATTGTTCTACCTGTTTCCTGTCGCCTTATAACGGCTGCCACAATAGAGCAGGTGATAATAATTATCAATGCTGTCTCTGTAACAAAGCCCGAATGGTTTGCGCCAGGTTTGCATAGCGTAATAGTTCGCAAAAAAACGCGGCCGTGGCCGCGTTGTCAGGCATTACTGCTTAAAGGAAGGGAATTCCATCTCGCTGTATTTCACGAAGCGGGTGCCGCGCGTCAGCTTATAGCCCAGCCAGATCACCAGGAACAGCGGAATGCCGATATAGGTTGCGGCTACGCCGTACCAGTCGATGCGATCGGCGAGGAATGCCTGATAATTCTGCCCCAGCGTAATGATCAGACACAGCGCGAACGCAAACATCGGACCCAGCGGGAAGAAGCCGGAGCGGTAAGGCAGATCGGCCAGATTAAGCCCCTGCGCTACATAGCCGCGGCGGAAGCGATAATGGCTGATAGCAATGCCGAGCCAGGCGATAAAGCCGGTCATCCCTGACGTATTCAGCAGCCACAGGTACACTTCCTGATTGCCAAATTTCGAGGTCAGGAAGCACAGCGCTGCCACCACCGTGGTCGCCAGCAGGGCATTGCGCGGTACGCCGCCTTTCGACAGTTTCGCAAAAATGCGCGGTGCCTTGCCTTCCTGCGCCAGGTTAAACAGCATGCGCGTTGAGGCGTACATGCCGGAGTTACCCGCCGACAGCACCGCCGTCAGGATCACCGCGTTCATCACCGCCGCTGCGGACAGCAGACCGGCATTCTGGAACACCAGCGTGAACGGGCTAACGCTGATATCGGTGACATCGTTATGCAACAGCTGCGGATCGGTATACGGCAGAATCAGGCTGATGATCAGGATCGCGAACACATAGAACAGCAGAATACGCCAGAACACCTGGCGCACCGCGCGCGGAATATTCTTCGCCGGGTCTTCTGATTCACCGGCGGCAATCCCGATCAGTTCGGTGCCCTGGAAGGAGAAGCCGACAATCATCGCCACGCCAATCATCGCGGCAAACCCGCCGGCAAACGGCGCATCTCCCACCGTCCAGTTGTGCCAGCCAGCATTTTCTGCGCCGCGCAGGATGCCGGTAATCATCAGCACACCGACCACAATAAAGATGATGACGGTGGCGACTTTGATCAGTGAGAACCAGTATTCCGCCTCGCCGAAGCCTTTGACCGAAATATAGTTGAGCAGGAACATCAGACCGAGGAACAGCGCGCTCCAGATCCAGCCCGGCGTGTCCGGGAACCAGTAGTTCATCACCAGCTGTGAGGCGACGAGGTCAACAGCGATGGTCACCGCCCAGTTGTACCAGTAGTTCCAGCCCAGCGCGAAGCCAAAGCCCTCTTCGACATATTTGGCGCCGTAGGTGGCAAAGGAACCGGAGACCGGCATAAACGCCGCCAGTTCGCCGAGGCTGGTCATCAGGAAGTAGACCATCAGGCCGATCAGTGCGTAGGAGAGTAACGCACCGCCAGGACCCGCCTGAGAGATAGTGGCACCCGAGGCGACAAACAGGCCGGTGCCGATAGAACCGCCAATGGCGATCATGGTGAGATGGCGCGCTTTTAATTCACGGCGCAGCCCAGGTTGTTGTGTTGTTTTTGAGTCATTATGCATGTGTAAACGCTATGCTGGATAAAAATAAGGCGCGATTGTAGCAGCAAAGCCTGCACTGTATAGCATTCGCCTCGGGTTATTAGTTACCTTCATAATCGGCCGGGAATTATTAGCCACAGCACAGGACACACCGCAGCTATTCCCGGCAATAGGCGAGGAAGCGGCTCAGCGCTTTCGACAGATGTTTCTGCCGGTGATGGATGCGATACAGGGTGCGCGTCAGGCGCGGCAGGGGCACCGGCACTTCCGTCAGCGTGCCCGCCTCAAGCAGATCGGTAATCACCCGGCGCGATAAGCAGCTGATGCCCATGCCGTGGCGCACCGCGTGTTTAATCGCCTCCGAATTGCCTAACTCCATCCCCAGCTGAAACTGCGGCAGGTGCGACAGCAGCAGGTAATCGACAATCTCACGCGTACCGGAACCGCGCTCGCGCAGGATCCACGGCGCAGCGGCCAGCGTCTCCAGCGTCACCGGCTGCTGTAACAGCGGCGCATCCGGCGCGGCGAACACCACCAGTTCATCTTCCAGCCACGGTTCGCTGATGATATCCGGCTCATGGCACGGCCCTTCAATCAGGCCGATATCGACGCGAAAATCAGCCACCGCATTGATGGCGTCCTGGCTGTTGCCGACGCTCAGCTCCAGCGGCAGCGTGGGAAAATCACGGCGATACGCGGCGATCATCCCCGGCAGCAGATAGTTGCCGATGGTGCTGCTGGCAAACAGGCGAATCGCTCCGTTGTCTTCTTTAAACAGCTGTTCGATCTCAATCGCCTGCTCCAGCAGCCCGACCGCACGCGGATAGAGCAGCCGGCCGTGCTCGTTGAGCACCAGCCGTTTGCCGACGCGGTCAAACAGCTGCACGCCGAGCTGACTTTCCAGATCGGCCAGGGCCGCGCTGACCGCCGACTGCGACAGCGCCAGCACCTGTGAGGCCTGAGTGGTGGAGCCGCTTTTCAGCACCTCGGTAAACACTTCAATCTGACGCAGCGTAATGTGCATGCGTGCTCCTTACATGGCGTACCGCTTCACCAGATAGATCACCACCGCCAGCCAGATCAGCAGCATCAGAATCAGGCCGCTCCAGCTGACGATCTTTTTGCCGCGCGCCCGTTGCACCTCGGCGCGTTCGGCGCTGCTGATGCGCACGTCGCGCGGCAGCAGACGCAGCAGGATCATCACGCCAAGCGGGATGATAATCGCGTCATCCAGCAGGCCAATAATCGGGATGAAGTCCGGAATCAGATCGATGGGGCTGAGCGCATAAGCGACGATGCCAAACGCCAGCAGCTTAAACCACCACGGCGTACGCGGATCGCGACAGGCAAACCACAGCGTCAGCACGTCCCGTTTGATGAGCTTCGCCCAGCGGCGCAAGCGCATGAACATTGTTGCCCTTCCTTATCACTTATTCCGGTTGATTATAAATATATTATCAATTTCACTTTTAAGCCAGCCAGGCGCACGCTAAAGCCTCACTGAGGAGAAGCGTATTATGGCTGAACTAAGCGTCAACAAAACCCCTTTTCATGTTCATCGCTGGCTGCCGGGACTGCTGCTGACCGCCGCCATCGCCGCAGGTGCCGCGTGGCTGGCCAGTCAGCCGTGGCTGGCGGGCGCGGGATTCGGCGCGCTGACGCTGGCCATCATTATCGGCATCGTGCTGGGTAATAGCCTATATCCCCGCGTTGCGACCCCGTGCGACAGTGGGGTGCTGCTGGCCAAACAGCGACTGCTGCGACTCGGCATCATTCTTTACGGCTTCCGCATCACCGTGCAGCAGATCGCCGATGTCGGCGTCAGCGGCGTGCTGATTGATGTGCTGGTGCTAAGCTCAACCTTTCTGATCACCTGCCTGATCGGCATCCGTGTACTGAAAATGGATCGCGAAACCGTGTGGCTGATTGGTGCCGGCAGCAGCATCTGCGGTGCGGCAGCGGTGCTGGCAAGTGAACCGGTGATCAAAGCCGCACCGTCGAAAGTGGCGGTCGCGGTGGCCACCGTGGTGCTGTTTGGCACCGTCGGCATTGTGCTGTACCCGTTTCTCTGGACGCTGCTGCCACAGGTCAGCGCGCAGCACTTTGGCGTCTTTACCGGCTCGACGCTACACGAAGTGGCGCAGGTGGTGGCGGCTGGCCATGCGATGGGCGCGGAAACGGAGAACACGGCGGTGATCGCCAAGATGCTGCGGGTGATGATGCTGGCACCGTTTCTGCTAATCCTCGGCAGCTGGCTGCAGCGCCAGCGCAGCCACCAGCGTCAGGCACAGCAGCCGATCCGCTTTCCGTGGTTTGCCCTGTTGTTTATTGTGGTGGCGCTGTTTAACTCGCTGCACCTGCTGCCACCGCCGGTGGTGTCGGGACTGAATCAGCTGGCGAATCTGCTGCTGGCGATGGCGATGGCGGCGCTGGGCTTAACCACCCGTTTCGGCGCGCTGAAGCAGGCGGGCGTCAAACCGCTGCTGCTTGGTCTGCTGATGTTTATCTGGCTGATTCTTGGCGGCGGCGCACTGAATGTGCTGGTGCAACATTTCATGGCGTAAGCGCATCCGCTATCATGGGCGTTTTGCATCAGCAATCGCCCATTCAGGAGAGCGGCATGAAATATATCGGCGCACACGTAAGCGCATCCGGCGGCGTAGACCAGGCAGTGATCCGGGCCCATGAAATCGAAGCCACAGCCTTTGCGCTGTTCACTAAAAATCAGCGCCAGTGGAAAGCCGCGCCGCTCTCTGCGCAGGTGATCGACGCTTTTAAAACCGCCTGCGATCAATACAACTTTAGCGCCGCGCAAATCCTGCCGCACGACAGCTATCTGATTAACCTCGGTCACCCGGTGATGGACGCGCTGGAGAAATCGCGCGAGGCGTTTATCGATGAGATGCAGCGCGCCGAACAGCTTGGTCTGACGCTGCTCAACTTCCATCCCGGCAGCCACCTGCAGCAGATTGATGAAGATGCCTGCCTGAAGCGCATCGCCGAGTCGATCAACATTGCGCTGGATAAAACCCACAACGTGGTAGCGGTGATTGAGAATACCGCCGGTCAGGGCAGCAACCTCGGTTTCCGCTTTGAACACCTCGCGGCGATTATTGACCACGTCGAGGATAAGTCGCGCGTCGGCGTATGCATCGACACCTGCCATGCCTTCGCTGGCGGATATGATTTACGCAGCGAAGCCGCCTGTGAAGCTACCTTTGCCGAGTTTGAGCGCGTGGTGGGCTTTCAGTATCTGCGCGGTATGCACCTTAACGATGCCAAAAGCACGCTCGGCAGCCGCGTGGATCGCCATCACAGCCTCGGCGAGGGCAACATTGGCAAGACCGCGTTTAGCTGGCTGATGAAGGATGCGCGTTTTGACGGTATCCCGATGATTCTCGAAACCATCAATCCGGATATCTGGAAGGATGAAATTGCCTGGCTGAAGGCCGAGCAGCAGGCGTAACGGGTTTCACCGGGGCCTGTCGCCAATAAAAAAAGGGAGCCGCGGCTCCCTTTGTTGTTCCTGGCTGCCGTTACGCGGCTTTGACCAGTTCCTCTTCCGGACGTTTCAGAATCGCATAGCCCAGACCCGCAATCAGCGTACCAATCACAATCGCCAGCAGGTAACCCAGTACCGGCGTAATGGCGCCTGGAATCAGCAGGACGAACAGCCCGCCGTGCGGCGCCATCAGTTTGGCACCCATCGCCATGGAGATCGCACCGGTCACTGCGCCACCCACGATACAGCATGGCAACACGCGCATCGGATCACGCGCCGCAAACGGAATGGCACCTTCGGAGATAAAGCACAGGCCGAGTACCAGCGCGGCTTTACCGCCCTCCTGCTGACCTTTATTGAACTTACGACGCGCTACCAGCGTTGCCAGCCCCATCGCCAGCGGTGGCACCATACCGGCCGCCATGATCGCGGCCATCGGCGCGTAGGTTTGCGAACTCAGCAGACCGACACCAAACGCGTAAGCCACTTTGTTCACCGGACCGCCCATGTCGGTACACATCATGCCGCCCAGAATCGCGCCCAGCAGGACCGCGTTAGCAGTGCCCATGTTCGCCAGCCAGCTGGTCAGGCCGCTCATGATGCCGGCAACCGGTTTGCCTACCACGTAAATCATCAGCAGGCCGGTAATCAGACTGGCCACCAGCGGAATGATCAGAATCGGCTTCAGCGCTTCCATACTTTGCGGCAGCTTCACTTTGCTGCTCAGTAGTTTCGCGGCGTAACCGGCGATGAAACCGGCGATAATGCCGCCAAGGAAACCGGCGTTGATGCTGGTGGCAATCATGCCGCCAATCAGACCCGGCGTCAGGCCCGGACGGTCAGCAATCGAGAAGGCGATAAAGCCCGCCAGCACCGGCACCATCAGCGCAAAGGCGCTGCCGCCACCGATCTGCATCAGCGCCGCGGCTAAGGTGCCCTGCTCTTTAAACGCGGTAATCCCAAAGGCGAATGACAGCGCAATGCTCAGACCGCCGGCGACCACCATCGGCAGCATATAAGATACGCCGGTCAGCAGATGCCGATAGGCACCGGCTTTCTCTTTGCTGTCGCTCTGGCTGGCTGCCGCCTGGTTGCCGGAAGGCTGCCAGACTTTGGCTTCCGCCTGCGCTTTATCCAGCTCCTGTGCGGTTTTCTTCAGCGCCAGACTGGTGGAGGTGCGGTACATCGGCTTGCCGGCAAATTTCGCCAGGTCAACGTCGATATCCGCCGCAACGATCACCAGATCGGCCGCCGCCACTTCTTCCGGGGTGATCGGGTTGCCAGCGCCGACTGAGCCGCGGGTTTCCACTTTTACCCACCAGCCGCGCTTACTGGCTTCCGCCTCAATCGCCTCGGCTGCCATGAAGGTGTGCGCCACGCCGGTCGGACAGGCGGTGACGGCCACAATACGTTTCTGCCCGGTGCTCTGCGCCGGTGCACTTGCCGCCGGGGTTGCCGCAGCCGGCTGCCACGGTTGCGCCGCATCTTTAGCCAGCGCCAGCGCCGCCTGCGGATCGCGCAGCGCCTGCTGCACGTCCACGAGGGCAACGGACTTGCCGGCGAGCTGCGCGTTGTCGGTAACCTGCTGGCCAATCACCAGCACCAGTTCGGCGTCCGCGGCGCTGTCGACCAGCGTCAGTCCCGCCTGCCCTGCCGCCGCCTGCAGACGTTCCGAGGCTAAATGGCCTGATGCCAGGCCGAGTGACGAATCTTTTATCAGCAGCGTTTTCATTATCGCTCTCCTGCTGTTAGTTAACGGGTTGTAAGTCGACGCGCGCCATCATCGCGGCCAACTGGGTACGATCGGTCACGCCGACGTTGCTTTGGCTGACGGCCATGGCCGCCACCGCCGTCGCCAGACGCAGCGTGTGTTCACTGGATTCCCGCATCAGCAGGCCATAAATCAGGCCGCCAACCATCGAATCTCCGGCGCCTACGGTGCTGACCACTTCACACGCAGGCGGTTTGGCGATCCATTCGCCAGAGGCATTGACCCACAGCGCGCCTTCCGCACCGAGGGAGATCACCACGTGGGCAATGCCCTGCTCGCGCAGCTGGTGCGCGGCGTCAATCACATCCTGCAGCGTCGGCAGCTTGCGGCCGGCCCAAATCTCCAGCTCGCGGCGATTGGGTTTTACCAGCCACGGTGCCGCTTTCAGACCGGCCACCAGCGCTTCACGGCTGCTGTCAAAAATGATGCATGGGCAGTGGGTGCGCAGATCGCTCATCCATTTGGTGAACGCGTCCGGCGCAACGCCGGCTGGCAGGCTGCCGCTGACGCACACCATATCGAACTGGCCCAGCCAGGTCAGCGAGTCGGCGGTGAAGCGGTCCCAGTCCTGTGGCGTGACGTCAAAGCCCGAGAAATTGAGGTCGGTGACGTCGCCGTCTTTTTCCGTCAGCTTAACGTTAATGCGGGTACGGCCCTGCACCACCTGAAAACGGTTAGCGATGCCGAGTTCGCTGAACAGCTGCTGAAAGCCGTCCTGATTCTCTTTACCGAGGAAGCCGCCGACGGTGACGTCGATGCCGAGATCTTTCAGCACTTTGGCGACATTGATGCCTTTACCCGCAGCGTGCAGCCCGGTGGTTTTGACCAGGTTAACTTCGCCGCGCTCGATCTCCGGCGTGTAGCCGACCAGATCGTACGCCGGATTCAGGGTGATAGTGGCAACGCGACGACTCATGCTGCCCCCTCGCCCAGACCGCTATTAATGGCTTCTTCGATAGCGTGCAGTGCCTGCTGCGCATCGTCACCGCTGGCGGTGAAGCGCAGACGATGGCCTTTCTTCACGCCCAGCGCGACCACCTTCATCAGGCTGCGCCCGTTAGCCGGCTTACCGCTGCCGTCAAGATTGGTCACGGTGATATCGCTGTTGAACTGCTTGATCACGCTCACCAGCGCGGTGCCCGGACGCGCATGCAGACCGTGCTCGTTGCGGATGGTGAATTCCGCGGTTAAGACGTCCGCAGCTTCATCAACTTCGCTGGTCAGCAGCGCGAGAATGCCTGCCGCGTCCGCTTTCAGCAGGCGTTCAGCCTGCTTGTTCAGCAGCAGATTGCTGAGGTAGCCCAGCACCTCAAGCGGGCGCTGATCGGTGGCGGCGACCGTCAGCAGCAGCGCTACCGGTTCGCCCTGATGCGTCAGCGGCGTCGCGCTGCGGCTCACTGCCACCGCGCTGTTAAGGTTGCCGTGCGTGCTGTCGCTCAGCCAGATGCCCTGACCGAGGCTGAGCGGCGCGTGCGAGACGACGTCTGCGACAAAGCTGGCGTCGACGGCACCGGCCGCCTGCAGACGACCGGCGTTCAGCGCCTGCAGCGTCATCAGATCGCTGGCGGCCACGTCGGTGGCGATCAGCGACGTATCGAACTGGAATTCAGCGGCCTGCTTTTCACCCATCAGCAGCGCGCGCAGCTCTTCAGCAGAGGCAGATTTCAGCTGCTCCGCGATGCTGTCATCGCTTAATACGTGGGTCAGCTGGCGCAGCAGCGCGAGGTGCTCGTCAGATTTAGCGGCAATGCCGATGGCGACGTACGCCGTCTGGCCATCGCCCCAGTCCACGCCCTGCGGGAACTGATAAACCTGCACGCCGGTTTTCAGCACCAGATCGCGGGTATCGGTGGTGCCGTGCGGAATGGCGATGCCGTTGCCGAGAAAGGTGGTGGTTTGCTGTTCGCGCGCCAGCATGCCGTCGACGTAGCCTTCGGCCACATTTCCGGCTGCGGTAAGCGCAGCGGCAACCTGACGAATGGCCTGTTCTTTATCGGACGCGCTGGCGCCGGTGTGAATGGCCTGAACTTCGAGCTGGAACATATTTCTCCTCGCTTGCTGAAAGTGAATCGTTTCAGCCTGATGGCGAAAAAATACGCTGTGCGACACGGACTTAGCCGGGAGGACAACGCTGAAACGTTTCAGGGAATATGGTACAGCACCCGATTACAGGCAAGAAAATGCGCAATCGGCGTAGCAGATTTTTGATGCTCCGCACACTTCGCGGCGGATTTAGGATTTTTCACAGCGGGCGCGCTGACGCGTTGCTGTAACGCGGCACCTGCGACGAGCGTTCTGTTCAGCTCGCGTCAGCTTAAACTCAGGGCGCGGTATCCGCTTCCAGCTGCAGCAGGTAGATCATGGCGTCGGCGCGGCTGCTGCCACACATCTCCGCCTGTGGCTGTAAACCGGCACACACCGCCGGACGCAGCGGCGAACCAAAGATTTTGCAGCGCTGCTGTTCGTCGAGCTGAACGCAGCGGGTATTGGCCGGTTTGCCGTCAGGCATACCCGGAATGGGGGAAGAGATGGAAGGGGCTGTGCAACAGGCACCGCACTGGTCTCGACATAACATCATGCGCTCCTGCAAAGATTAGCGGCCGACAATAGCAGTCTGCGCCGCGGAATTCTATGCGCGACCAACAATTTTCACCGGCCTCACTTGCCTGTTTTTCACCGCGCGAGTAAGTTGGCGCGCATCTACCTGGTTATAGCGAGTCAAGCATTATGCCAAAGGCAAACGAAATCAAAAAAGGAATGGCCGTCACCTGGAACGGTAAACTGTTGCTGGTGAAGGATATCGATGTCCAGAGCCCAAGCGCGCGCGGTGCCGCCACGCTGTACAAGATGCGTTTCACCGATGTGCGCACCGGCCTGAAAGTTGAAGAGCGCTTTAAGGGTGACGACATTATTGATGCCATCCAGCTCAGCCGCCGCGCGGTGACCTTCTCATACATCGACGGCGACGAATACGTGTTTATGGATGACGAAGATTACACGCCGTACAGCTTTAAAAAAGATCAGATCGAAGAAGAGCTGCTGTTTATTCCGGAAGGCGGCATTCCCGGTATCCAGGTGCTTACCATGGATGGTCAGGTGCTGGCGCTGGAACTGCCGCAGACGGTAGACATGGAGATTGTTGATACCTCACCTGGCATCAAAGGGGCATCCGCCAGTGCGCGCACCAAACCGGCGGGCATGAGCACCGGCCTGTCGATTCAGGTGCCGGAATACCTGAGCAATGGCGATCGCATCCGTATCCATATTGCCGAGCGTCGTTATATGGGACGCGCCGATTAAGCGCACGATTTTCTCCGGCGGCGGTTGATTGTTATAGTATAACAACAGCCTGCGCGCCGGATGCGGTTGTCCGGCGCGGCTATTTTAACGGAGTAAATCATGACGCGCGTGAACCTGATTACCGGTTTTCTCGGTAGCGGTAAAACCACCACCCTGTTACATCTGCTGGCGCACAAACCGGCCAATGAAAAGTGGGCCATTCTGGTCAACGAGTTTGGCGAGATCGGCATTGACGGCGCCCTGCTCGCCGACCGCGGCGCCACGCTGAAAGAGATCCCCGGCGGCTGCATGTGCTGTGTTAACGGCCTGCCGCTGCAGGTCGGGCTGAATATGCTGCTGAAGCAGACCCAGCCAGACCGCCTGATCATCGAACCTACCGGTCTTGGCCATCCCAAACAGTTACTGAATATGCTGCGCGCGGCGGTCTATCAGCCGTGGATCCGTGTGGACGCCACGCTGACGCTGCTCGATCCGCGTCAGTTCGCCGATGCGCGCGTCACGGAGAATGAAAACTTTCGCGACCAGCTGATCGCCGCAGACATCATCATCGCCAACAAGAGCGACAAGTGGGATGCGGAAGATCGTCAGCGGCTGGCGAGCTGGCAGCAGCAGCATTTGGGCGACCGTCAACTGGTGGAAGCCAGCTGGGGCAACATTGATCCGGCGTTGCTGAGTCAGCCGGCATTGGCGGATCGTGCGGTACCCGATGCCGCGCATCATCATCATTCGTCACGTCCGCAGGGGCTGGCGGCGCTGAAACTGGAAGGCGAAGCGCGCTGGCGTCGTGCGTTAAATGAAGGTCAGGGCTATGCTTCCTGTGGCTGGATTTTCGATGGTGACACGGTGTTCGATACTATTCCGGCTTTAGAGTGGGCGCGGCTTGCGCCGGTGGATCGCGTGAAAGGCGTGCTGCGTACCGCTGACGGTCTGGTCAGCATTAACCGTCAGGGCGAAGACCTGTTCATCGAAACGCGCCCGGTCACGCCACCGGATAGCCGTATCGAATTGATCCACCATCAGGCCGCCGACTGGAACGCCTTGCAGACTGCCCTGTTGAAGATTCGTTTAAATTAGCTGCGGTAGGTTTGCCCGTTATTTTTTTCTTTTTGAGTTACTTTTATGCGCACTACTCGTTTGATCACCATCCTGCTGCTGAATGCGCTGGGTGTGATGCTATTTATGTCGTGGTATCTGCCGCCGGAGCACGGGTTCTGGTTCGCTCTCGACAAAGGCATCTTTTTTGGCTTTAACGACCAGATGGTCGACCATCACGGCTTTGCGCTGCTGGTGGCGATCACCAATTTCCGCGGTTTTGACGCGGTGTCACTGCTGGCGATGGGCCTGCTCTATCTTTGGTTCTGGCGCCGCGAAACGCCGCAGGGCCGACGTCGTATGCTGGCGATTGGTATCACCATGCTGCTGACGGCGGTGATTCTTAACCAGCTGGGCCATCTGCTGCCGGTTAAGCATGCCAGCCCGACGCTGTTCTTTGATAACGTGCATCGCGTCAGCGAACTGACCGGCATTCCGGCAAAAGATGCGTCCCGAGACAGCTTCCCCGGCGACCACGGCATGATGCTGATTATCTTCGCCTGCTTTATGTGGCGCTATTTCGGCTTCCGCGCCTTCCTGATGGGCCTGCTGATTGTGGTGCTCTTTTCCCTACCGCGCGTAATGGCAGGCGCACACTGGTTTACCGATATCGCGGTCGGTTCGCTGTCGGTGGTGCTGGTGGGCCTGAGCTGGTGGTTATTAACACCGGCCAGCGACAAACTGGTGAACTGGCTCTATCGTTCGCTGCCCGGAAAATATAAACCCCAGGCGTAATAGTTTAGCGCGGGCGATTATTTCCTGTTTTTAAGATCGCCTGCGCTTATTTAATCCTGCAATAAATTATTAGCGGACTAAGCGTTTTCTGATAAAAGAAAAACCTATGCGTCAAATCGTCTGACAATGGCGTTATTCCTGGCCTGTCCAGTCAGAACCCTCTTAAAATCTCCCTTAGCGCCAGAATTAGCCGCTGTTCCTGCCGTTAATTGACGCTTAAATCGCTACCAGTTGTTGATAAAGTAACCGTTGTGTTACAGATTGATTTCACATCAAAAAAACCTATAAAAATTTATATAAAAGCACTCGCCACGCGGTCTGTAATCGGTTAA
>NZ_JASEWO010000295.1:0-3031 GCF_030024295.1 Pantoea sp. Pa-EAmG | reverse complement strand
CTGACGGATGACATCGTTTCGACTAAAGAGCGCCCGCCAAAAGCAAACATGTATTTCTCCCAGTCGTATCTGTAAAGGAATGTGAGAAGGGCTTCTCGCCCACGCTTGAGGATAATTTCTGGCGTAATTCCCTGCCGCATAAAATCATGAGCGGCTGCGAAGACCAGGTCGGCATCCACTTCATCATTCACTGTAAGGAGGCTTATATTCAGGCTACGAATGTTCCGGGTTATGGCCTTACGAATATCTGACGCTTCTTCCGCTACGTCGTCAGGCAATTCTTTCAATTTTTTATTTGGATTGATGCCGTAAAGCGTATTAATCACTTCGGCAATTGTAACCATCCTCTGTGAGGTTATACGTTAACCCTTTTTCTTCGCTAAAGGCGTCACGTTGTATCGCTCTCCACGTTCCAGCGTTACTAACAGATCTGCCCACTGACTAAGAGCTGCTTTCCTTTCCTCAAAATACTGGTGCCGGTTGTAAACGCCCTCGACCCCTTTGATGCGGTGGTTAAGGCATCGTTCAGCTACGACCGGATCGCATCCCAGCGAAGCCAGATGAGTTCGTGCAGTGCGGCGGAAGTCATGAATGGTAAAGCTGGGCACGTCCGCCATTTCAGCCCGTATTTTTGCCAGCGCCACCGGCAGCGTGCTTTCCTGAATATGGGGGATCATGCGGTGCTGCATCTTTCTGGCTGGCAGGACCCATTTGCTGTTGCAGGAAAAGGTATGCAGCTCTTTCAGCCAGGTCAGTGCGGGGAGCGACAAGGGAATGTCGATTGCATCACCATTCTTTGTGCGCTCTGCTGGCAAATGCCAGATACCCTCATCCAGATCAAACTCCGCCCATTGCGCAGCGCACAGCTCCATCTTTCTGACACACAGCGCCAGTAGCAGCTTAAAAGTGAGTGCATTTTGACGGCTGAAGCCCTTAGCCGTTCGCATCGCCTGGAATAGTTTTATCAGCTCATCACGACTCAGCCACCGATCGCGGCTAACCTCTTTACCACCCGCATCAGAAATTTCAAAGACAGAGCAGGGGTTAACTGCCAGAATATGACGCTTAATGCCGTAATCAAAAATGCGGCGTGTCCAGCGCAGAACGTCAGTGGCAACGGTCGGCGCGCCACGGTCTACGATCGCCTTCAGCATGTCATCAATGTGGCGGGGCTTAACGTCCTCTACCTTCATTTTTCCGATACGGGGATTGATGTCTTTATCCAGGCGGCGACGCAGTGTATCTGGATGCTTCCAGCGTGGCAGGATCTGACGCTCAAAGTATTCCGCCGCCAGCTGGGATACGCGTATGGCGTTCTTCTCTGCCTCAATCTTTGCCAGCGCATCAGCTTTGCGTTGCCGTTTTTCTCCAGACACGTCATAGCCCAGCGCCACCCGTGCGGCTAACTCCCTGACCGTTTCTCTTGCTCTGGCCAGCGACAGCTCCGCATAGGATCCAATAAGCATGGCGCGCGCTTTGCCTGAGAACTTATAGCGGAAGCGCCAGACAGGCGTCTGGTAGTTCTCGCGGTAAGACAGGTAAAGGCCGTTCCCGTCCGATTTACCCTCAAACCTTACGCCGGCTTTAATCCAGGCTCGTATTTGTGCGTCAGTCAGCTTGGGCATCTCTGATTCCCGTAGTGGTTATCGGTGTACACCTGGGCATCTGGCATTTGCGTTAGATGTACACCCAGGTGTACACGGTAATCATGCGCTCCCCTGCATCTTTATGCTAGCTCCTGAGAGTAAAAAGCCCGCAAGTAGCGGGCTGATAAGGAATTTTGCATACTTATGGATATGTGTGAAATGCTACTCAATATTCTGAATCTGCTCGCGCATCTGTTCGATCAGCACCTTGAGCTCAATCGCTGAGGCGGTGATGTCCGCATTGATCGATTTCGATGCCAGCGTGTTCGACTCGCGGTTGAACTCCTGCATCATAAAATCGAGGCGGCGGCCGACGGCTTCTTTCTTCTTCAGAATGTTGTAAGTCTCTTTCACGTGCGCATCGAGGCGATCCAGCTCTTCGGCTACATCAATACGCTGGGCCATCATCACCAGTTCCTGCTCAAGGCGATTGTTCTCCAGCTGTACCTCAGCTTCTTCCAGCTTGCTCACCAGACGCTCGCGCTGCCATTTCAGCACTTCTGGCATCTGCGCACGTACTTTGCTGACCTGCTCGGTCACGCCCTGCAGCCGCTGTTCGATCAGCGCTTTCAGCGCGTTGCCTTCACTTTCACGCGCAATGATGAAATCGTCCAGCGCGCCATCCAGCGCTGCCAGCAGTTCCGCGTTGATGGCATCCAGATCCTGCTCCTGCGCGGTCATCACGCCCGGCCAGCGCAGAATATCCAGCGGGTTAATTGCGCCTTCATCACTCTGCATCTTCACCCAGTTCGCCGCCTGCACCAGCTGTTTAGCCAGCGACTCATTCAGCTGCAGCTCACCCTGGGCGCTCGCATCGGCGTCGAAGCGCAGGTTGCACTCGATTTTGCCGCGCGTCAGTCGGTTGCGGATGCGTTCGCGAATCACCGGCTCCAGGCTGCGAAACTGCTCCGGCAGGCGGATATAGGTTTCGAGGTAACGCTGGTTGACGGAACGCAGTTCCCAGGCGGCGCTGCCCCAGCTGCCTTTGGCTTCACGGCGGGCGTATGCGGTCATACTGCGGATCATAAGCTTCTACTCATTCAGGAAATGTTCTTCGAATTATAGCGAGGGTGCTCCCGGCATGATAGGCGTAAACGCACAGCAGGGTGCCAGGCCTTTGACAACCGCGTTTATTGTTATTTACCGATGTTTTCAGGCGATAAAAATATCAAGGTTGTGAATGCAGAGATAAATAACGTTTTAATCTGGCGAAAAAATAGCTACTGCGTGAATTGACCTGCGGTAATTATCGCCAGCTTGTGAACGGGCAGGCTTTTTCCCTTGATTAAAATCATTAAAACACTGATGCAAAGCTGTGAATTGTGTCAATCCATTGATTTTAATGGCTTTAATAACCGTTAAAACATAATGGATTTGTGAGTGTT
>NZ_JASEWO010000072.1:0-22165 GCF_030024295.1 Pantoea sp. Pa-EAmG | reverse complement strand
TCCGTTCGATGCCGAAATATGTCTTGCCAGGTAACCGGCAAGACGGTATCTACAGAGACCATCCCCGGGGGCGCATTAATGCATACCGGCATCGGGTCTGAGGTCATCTGTAGGGTGCGCATTCATGCGCACCGGAATCGCTGCACAGAAATATCAGGGTGAACAGCACGGTTAATCCACTTCCGGAATGCGCATAAACAGCGTGCCGCGATAGGGGATCGGCAGGAAATCACGGAACAGGGTTTCCAGCGTCTGCTGCGGATCGATGTCGGCGAACAGCTGCGGATATAGCGTTTTTGCCATAAACTCGGTCACCGCAATATGCCACGGGCTGAGATAAAAATTCATCCAGATTGCCGCTGCATGGCCGTTGCGAATCGCCTTCAGCTCACGTAAGCCGTTCTGCTGCGCGGTGAGCTGACGAAAACTGCTCAGCACCGCGTCGGGCGCGACGTCCGGCCCGAGGCGCAGCAGGCCTGCGCTGGCGTTATCGCCAAAGCCGGTGGCGAAGTAATACTCAGGCTGGGCTGCGATCACCTGCTCCTCACTCAAACGGCCAAACACGCCGTGCTGGGTTTTGCCAGCAATATTGTCGCCGCCGGCGGCGTTGAGCAGCTCGCCCAGACTGCCGTTAATCGCCGTCACGCAGCACTCGTTGCGCCGTCCCAGATGCAACTGCAACAGCACCGTGGGTTTCGGCCCGTGATAGCGCGCCAGCCGTTCCTCGATCACCTGCAGATGCGCACTGTAAAAGCGGTTGAACGCCGCCGCGCGCGCCTGCTGATTCAGCACCTCACCAAAAATCTCTACGCTGCGCCGGGTGTTCTTTAACAGATGTACGCGCAGATCGATCTTCACTACCGGAATATGCGCAGCATTCAGGATGCTGACCAGCCTCAGATCGGCATCATCGTAGCGCGCCAGACTCGGCAGAATGACCACGTCCGGTCGCAGGGCGAGAATCTGCTCCGGATTGATCGCCTGAGGGCCGCCCGATCCGAGCGTCGGGATGTTCAGCATCTGCGGAAACCGCTGCGCAAAACTGTTCCACGTCTGGCTGTCATACTTTTGCAGATCGCGCGGCCAGCCGACGATGTGGCGGAACGGGTCATCCGGCGCCAGCAGTGCCAGGGTATACAGCATGCGGCTCTCACCCAGCACGATGCGCTGCGGATTATCGGGAATCTCCACCCGATTGCCGTCAATATCGGTGATCACCCTGGCCAGCGCGCTGGTGCTGAACGCCAGCAGCAGGAGGGCAGCCAGCCAGGCTCGCCACGTCAGCGGCTTTTTCGCTCGATCAGAATTCAACGCTGGCCTCGACCATCAGGTTACGGGTTTCCCCTTCGCGCACGCGCAGGTTGCCGCCGCTGGAGGTGTAGTAGTGCTTATTGAACAGGTTATTCAGGTTAAGCTTCAGCTGGGTTTTCTCGCCAAACAGCTGATTATTCCAGGCGATAAAGCTGTCGGCGACCACATAATCCGGCAGCGTAAAGCTGTTCTCCGGATCGCCGGCGCGTGAGCCAACGTAGCGCGCACCGCCGCCGACGCGGAAGTCACCGGGAATGCCGTTCAGCGTCAGGTTATGGCTCAGGTAAAGCGCCCCGGCGTGACGCGGTGCATTCTGCAGGCGGTTGCCATTGTTCGCCGGATTGACGCCATCGTCGACGATTTCGGCTTTATCGTAGCTGTAGTTGGCGCTCAGATCCCAGCCCGGTAGCACTTCACCATTGAGCTCAAATTCAGCGCCGCTCGAACGCGCTTTATTGATGGCGCGCGTGGTGCCGTTGATATTAAGCGACATATCGCGTTCGTCGATGCGGTACAGCGCTACGCTGGCAAACAGCCGGGGCGAAATCTGCCACTTGCTGCCCACTTCCCATGTGGTGCCCTGTTCAGGCTTGCCGACGTTGCCGTCATCGTCGACGTCAGTCGACGGCGTGAAGGATTTGCTCACGCTGCTGTACAGTGAGACATCCGGCGTCAGTTTGTAAATCAACCCGGCCTGCGGCAGGAACTTGTTGCCCTCGCTGTCCAGCGTTTGCACCACCGGATCGAAGCCCTTTGACGCGCGCTGTTCATAGTGCTGATAGCGTCCGCCCAGCACCGCAATCCAGTCGTCGGTGAGCGAAATGCTGTCTTTGGCGTATACCGAGCGACTGTGCAGGCGGTTAAGCAGGTTGGCGTTGGCGCTGTTTTCACTGCTGCTGTTGGTGATCGGTGCCAGCATATCGTATTGCGGATCGTACAGGTTGAAGGCGGTGTTCGCTTTGCCCTGATACTGGTGCGCACGGTAAGTCTGGTTCATTTCATAATCGGTGCCGAACACCACATCGTGCGTCATGCCAAACAGCTGCGGCGAACCGATCACATCCCATGCTACGTATTTGGTTTTATGGTTGAAGCCGCGGTTGGCATCGGCGCGGCGCGTCACCACGCCGGTGGCAGGATTGAGCGCCGTGACCCGCACTTCGTTGTTGTCGTACTGACGCTGGTTCCAGCCAAAAGTCAGGCGCGTGCTCCATGCCTCATTAAACTGCCAGTCGTAGTGCGCGTTCAGGGTTTTATTGTGGCCCCACGCATGGTTAGCTTTATCGTCAAGGCGATCTTTATAGCCAATCGCCACCGGTTGACCGTTAACAAACGCCGTGCCGCGATCGTAAGGAATATCGTACTGATAATCTTCGTAGCTGATGAGGAAGCTGGCCTGCTCGCCATACCACTGTAGCGAGGGGGCGATTAAGGTGTGTTTATCGCTGCCGAAATTGCGCCAGTAATCCTGACTTTGCTTTTCAGCAATCAGGCGAAAAGCAAAACCGTTGCCGAGCGGGCCGGTGACGTCCAGCGTGCCGGCGCCGCCGCCCTCGCTGGCTGCGCGACCGCTGACTTTGGTGTGCCAGGTGTATTGCGGCTTTTTGCTCACAATATTGATCACGCCACCGGGATTCTGGATACCGTACAGCAGCGAAGCCGAGCCCTTCAGCACCTCGACACGTTCGGTGGTGGCATCAAAATTCAACCCCTGGCTGCTGCGCACGCCATCACGATAGATGGAACCATCCGAGTTGCTGCCAAAGCCGCGGCGTACAAAGCCATCTTCGGTACCTGCCAGCGTATTGCCTTCGCTTACGCCGCTGACAAAGCGCAGCGCGTCGGCGAGGCTGGCGGCCTGATAATCCTCCAGCTGCTGTTGCGTCACCACGCTCACCGATTGGGCTTCATTGAGGCGCGACACCGGCGTTTTACTGGCGACCGAACTGCTGGTGGCGCTATAGCCGTCGTCACTGTTTTGCTGCTGCGCCGTCACGGTGAGGGTGCTGTTTTGTTCAGCGGCAAGGCTGTCAGTACTGCTGAGTGCCGTTACGCCGTAAATAGCGGCAAGGATAGCCGGATGGCACAGTAATTTAACCGCCCGCGGTGAGTTGTTCTGCATCGAATATAAACCTGGTGTAATTGCGGGATTATTTATTCCGCGCAACGAAGCTATCAGTAAAATACTGCCGTTGACGAACAGGACATTCGCGGCCCGGCATTGTTATGCCATCAGTCAGCGGAAAAAGGCGGCTGAGATGTAATTGAGAATCATTCAAACATGAAAAAATGTAGTAGTAAACGTAAATGATGGTGTGGATACTACAGCAGAACGCGGTAGAAAATTTTGAACCGGGATTGTCAGAAAATTTATTTACAATCAGTCGATTATGCTTTTTTTGTAGTTTGAGGCTGGCCGGGTTAAGCCAGGCGTGAAGGGAGTGGGCAGCGGTAGCGGCGCAAATTTTTACTACAAGCCGGCCTGCCGACGCGGTTCACAACGATGCGGTATTACTAACAGGCAACATAATGGCGGCAAATAACATTAAAAATCGGGTGGATGTATTCGGTGAACGCTACCGTGCGCGCGTCACGACATTATCGGCCAGCCTGCAAACGGTGGCGCGATATATCCACGAACATCGTGAGGCTATATTAGACGCGACTGCATTGGATATCGCCCAGGCCACCCAAACTTCTGACGCCACCGTGGTGCGCACCGTGCAGGCGCTGGGCTTTGCCGGTTTGCGCGATCTGAAAACCACGCTGGCCGCGTGGTTTGGCCCGGCGCAAAACTCGGAAGAGAAGATGAGCGCGACCATCAGCGAACTGTCGTGTGACATCAACTCCGGCATCGATTTTGTGCTGGGCGGCCATCAGCGCGCCTGCGAAGTACTGGCAGAACCGGTCAACCGCCAGGCGGTAGCGGCTGCGGTGACACTGCTGCTGGAAGCGCGTCAGGTGGCGCTGTTTGGCATCAACGCTTCCGGCATTCTGGCGGAGTACAGCGCGCGACTGTTCCGGCGCATCGGCCTGCCGGCGGTGACGCTTAACCGTGCCGGGATTGCGCTGGCGGAACAGCTGATAACGCTACAGCGCGGCGATGTACTGATCATGATGGCGCAGAAATCGGCGCACCGTGAGGGCATGACGACGCTGAAAGAGGCGCAGCGGCTGGGTATGCCGGTGATTCTGCTGACCCACGCGCTGGATTCGGCGTTTGCGCAGCAGGCGGATGTGGTGATTAACGTGCCGCGCGGCGGTGAAAATGGTCGCATGCCGCTGCACGGTACGGTGCTGGTGTGCCTCGAAATGCTGATTCTGGCGGTGGCCTCCGCCAGTTCGGCACGCACGGTTAAAACCATGAAGCGCATTCAGGATCTCAATCGATCGCTGAAACCCACGGCGAAGAAGGCGGGATAACCGCACATCACTCAGGCGCGGCGGCGGGACGATTCACTCCGCCGTTCGCTTCCGGATCTATTTCACAGACTCGCTTGCAAGGCGCGCGTGGCTGTCGTTAATATTAAGGAAATAAACATTTCCTTAATGAGTCCGCGTTAACGGCGCGGTAGCGCAGAATCGCATCCAATAAGGAAACACTCTTTACCAAAATAACCGGAGAACGCTTATGTCACTGTCTGCCCTGGACGCCGCGCCGCGCTGGTCACAGCCCGTCGATCACCTGCCGCAATTTAACCATGCTTACGCCACGGTCGCGGGCGTGCGGCTGCACTATGTCAGCGGCGGCAATGCGCAGGGACCAGTGCTGGTACTGCTGGCGGGCTTTCCGCAGAGCTGGTTTGCCTGGCGTAAGGTGATGGCGCAGCTGGCGGCAGACTATTTCATCATTGCGCCGGATCTGCCCGGCCAGGGCGACTCCGACAAGCCTGCCAGCGGTTATGACACCACCTCACTGGCGCACAGCGTGCAGGGATTGTTGCAGCAGTTGGGTGTTGAGCGTTACTACCTGGCCGCGCATGACGTGGGTGCCTGGGTTGCCTGGCCGCTGGCGATGCTGCACGGTGATGCCATCAGCAAACTGGCGCTGCTGGATGCCGGCATTCCCGGAGTGACGCTGCCGGATGCGCTGCCTGCGACGCCGGACAAAGCCTGGAAAACCTGGCACTTTGCTTTTCACCTGTTGCCGGATCTGCCGGAAGCGCTGATCGCCGGTCGTGAAGCGCTCTATCTGCAGTGGTTTTTGCAGCGCAAAGCAGCCAGCCCGATGGTGTTTGGTGACGAAGAGATGGCGGAATATGTGCGGCTGCTGCAGCAAAACGGCGCGCTGCGCGCCGGCATGGCGGCGTACCGTGAAGTCAGCACCTCAGCGGAGCAGAATCGTCAGTTGTTGCAAACCCGGGGAAAACTGGCGATCCCGCTGCTGGCGGTGAGCGCCGATCAGGGCTCAATTGCCGATATGGCACAGCCGCTGCGCACTTTTGCGGCCGACGTCAGCGGGATTCGCCTCGCGCACTGTGGTCACTTTATCCCGGATGAGCAACCGCAGGCGCTGGCCGACGCGTTACGTCAGTTCTTTGTGTGACGCATCACTTAACCCTGATTATCCATGTGTAAGCGGCCGAGCCGTGAAGGGGGGGGGCGGCTGACTTGCAATAGCCACTGCATTGCGGCTAAGATAGGAACCAGTTGGTTTATAATTAAAGGGGAGGGCAGTGATGAAGAACCTGACCGTCATCGGTCGCCCGCGCGAGTTCGAGCTGGAAGAGGCCGCCCGCAGCGCCATGCACGTTTTCTGGGATCGCGGCTATGAAGCGGCGTCGCTACCGGATTTGATCGCCGGAACCGGTTTATCGCGCGGCAGTCTCTACAAGGCGTTCGGCGATAAAAAAGGGCTGCTGCTGGCCGCGCTGGATATCTACATGACCGAAGGTCTGAAAGCCACCTCGGATATTCTGGCGCAGCCCGGCGCGGTTAAAGCGGCGATTCGCGCCTCGCTGCTGCGTTATGCCGCGCTCTCCAGCGGCGAGAAAGGGCGGCGCGGTTGTCTGGTGGTGTCACTCACCACCGAGATGGCCGCGCATGATGAACAGATTGCCGAACGCACGGGACGCATGTTCCGGCGTTTGCAGCAGCTGTATGCGGCAACACTGGTGCGCGGTCAGCTGAGCGGAGAACTGCCCGAGCGTGATGAGCAGGTGCTGGCCCGCTTACTGGTTTGCCAGATTGAAGGGATGCGTATCCTCGGTAAAACCGGGGCAACGGTAGCAGAAATGAACGCAGTAGTGGACTGCACGATGCGTCTGCTCGACTAATTTTTTTATCCATATTGGAACTGATCGGTTCCTTAGTGAGGTGTTGTGATGTCCGATCCGCACGCGTTAAATCCCGAGCCACGCCGCTGGGCGATGTTTATCGTCCTGCTGACAGGCGCATTTTTACCCCCGCTGGACTTCTTTATTGTCAATGTGGCGCTGCCGTCGATTCAGAGCGATTTGGCCACGTCCGGCTCGGCGGAGCAATTTGTCATCTCGTCCTATGCCGGGTTTTATGCCGTCACGCTGATCACCGGCGGTCGCCTCGGCGATCTGTTTGGCCGCGGGCGCATGTTCTTCGCTGGACTGACCGGTTTTGCAGCGGCTTCTGCGCTGTGTGGCTTTGCCTGGTCACCGGGCGCGCTGATCGCTGGTCGCGTGCTGCAGGGCATCACTGCAGCGATTATGGCACCGCAGGCGCTGGCCTCGATTCAGGCGATTTTCCCGGAGGCGGAGAAATCGCGCGCGCTGAGCCTGTACGGCGCGGTATTTGGCCTGGCCTCGGTGATTGGCCAGGCGCTGGGCGGCATCCTGATCTCACTCAACCTGTTCAATAGCGGCTGGCGCGCCATTTTCCTGGTCAATCTGCCGGTAGCGCTGCTGGTGGTGCTGTTTGGCATCCCGTTGATTAAAGAGACGCGTGCTCAGCACGCGCGCAAGCTGGATTTTGGCGGAATGGGACTGTCGATGATGACGCTGGGTCTGCTGATCGTGCCGCTGATTGAAGGACGGGAAGCGGGCTGGCCGCTGTGGGCCTGGCTATCGCTGCTGCTGGTGCCGGTGCTAGGCACTCTGTTCTGGCGCTATGAAAGCCGGCTGGCAAAGCAGGGCGGCGATCCGCTGATCGATCCGGCGATTTTTAGCGTGCCGGGTCTTGGGCTGTCCCTGCTGCTGGCGCTGCTGTTCTACTCGATTGGCGTATTCTTCCTGCTGTTCTCGATCTATTTACAGGGCGCGCTGCATCAGGGCGTACTGAGCGCCGGGCTGATCTTCCTGCCCTTTGGTGCGGGTTTTCTGCTGGGGCCATTATCCACGCCCGCTGCGCGACGGCTGATTGGGCCTTACGTTAACGCCACTGGGATGGTGCTGGAAGTGGTCGGCCTGCTGGGCCTGGCGTGGCTGATGGCCAGCACGCCGGTCGGGGTGTCACCGGCGGCGCTGCCGCTGGCCCTGGGGTTGTTTGTGGTGGGGTTTGGTCAGGGGCTGGCGCTGCCGACGTTGATGCACATCGTCACCGGACGCGTGGCACCCGCCTGGGCCGGGATGATTGCCGGTATCGCCAGCTCCACCTTGCAACTGAGCACGGCACTGAGCGTGGCCATTATCGGCGGGATCTTTTATGCCGTGCTGGGCACGGGCAAGGGGCCGGGAGAGATTACCCATGCCTTCATCGTGGCGATAGTGTGTATGTCGATTTGTCTGGCGGCCGGCGCGCTGCTGAGCATCCGGCTAGCGCGCAGGCCTGCCGCACAGGCGGCGGTGCTTAAATCCCTCAGCTAAGTTCGGTCGCTCAAATCAATCGCGTCCATTCCTCAGAACGACATCGTGACACCGGCGTACCAGGCGCGGCCCGGTTCGTTATAGGTCGATGCCCCGGCATTTTCGCGATAAACGCGCTTATCAAACAGGTTATTGATACCGGCGTTGGCGCTCAGGTTTTTAGTGATGTCATAGTTGAGGTTCAGCCCGACAATGGAATACGGGCTGATTTCACGCTGCGACAGACCACGGCTGGCCTCGAGGCTGGTTTCCGCATACTGGCGTGGCTTCTGCCGGCCGTATTGCGTCCAGTTGATGTTGGCGCTGAGCGCCTCGGTCGCCTGCCACTCCAGCTGCGAATTGATGGTGAATTCCGGAATTACCGTCAGCGGGTTGCCGGTTTTTTTGCTCTCCGAGCGGAACATATAGGTGGCATTGGTGCGCCACTCCAGCGTGTCGGCAATCAGCGGGATGCTCAGATTGCCTTCCAGCCCTTCGACGATCGCTTTGCCGCCATTTTCCCAGCGCAGCAGGTTATACGAGCCGGTTGAAGCCACCGGCGTGGTGCCGGAGATGATTTTGTTTTTGTAATCATTGCGGAACAAGGTGATGCCCGCCACATAGCCCTGATGACTGAACTCAATGCCGACTTCTTTATTCACACTGATCTCGGGATCGAGGTCTTTGCTGCCCAGCAGGTAACAGCGTGACAGGCCAATCGGACAACCGTTGCCGCGCGTCGACAGGATATAGCCCTCAGTGGACTGATACAGGTTTGGCGCTTTAAAGGCGCGCGCAATACCGGCTTTCAGCGTGAAGTAATCACCGAGGCCCTGCGATAGATTGAGGCTCGGGCTCCAGTTAGCGCCAAACTGATCGTGATAGTCGAAGCGCAGGCCGGGAATCACTTCGGTGGAGTCGGTGGCGGCGATGTTGTCTTCGAAATAGAGCGAGCTGATGGTGGCGCTGTTTTTACTGTCACGCTGCGAACCGTCGCTGGAAACGCCGCCGAAATCGACGCCCGGTGCGCTGGTGGCCTGTACCGATGCCGGATCGTTAAGTTCATCGCGATTCCACTCAGCACCCAGCGTAACGGTTTGATCGACCAGCAGCTGCAGCGGGAAATTGATCTCGCCGCCGGCGCGATAGCTCTCCAGCCGGCTGGTAGCGTACGTATCGCTGTTGATCATCCCTTCGGTGCTGCCGCCGGAGCCTTCTTTCAGGCGGGTGTTATTGGTTTTCTCATAGCTAAAGTTGAGCTTAGAGGTGCCCCAGTCCCAGATGCCGTTGTGCACCACTCCATAGTTCTGGCGATACAGGCGGTTGGTTTCGCTGCCGTACAGCGCTTCCACCAGCCCGTTGGCGCTGGCATTGCTGTTGCTGTTTTGCGTGTCGCCGGCATAAATATTGCCCTGGCGACTATAGCCATAGCTGAAATCGATAATCTGCGTCGGGGTGATTTTCCACGACAGCACGCCGTTGATGTCTTTGTTACGCACCCCTTCGCGTCCGGCGGCGTAAGCGCCATTTTGCGCGGTATTGATGTCGAAGGCGTCGGCATCCGTTTTGTTCAGGTTGCCGTACAGCCGCATGGTGAGTGCCTCACCGGCCAGCGGACCGCTGAGGTTGAAGTTCGCGCGGCGGGTGGCGCCTTCCTTGTCATCTTCTGGCTGGTTAGTGAACAGCGACAGCGAACCGTGCCAGTCATTGGTCGGGCGTTTGGTAATAATGTTGACCACACCGCCGGCGGCACCGGAGCCATAACGGGCAGCGGCCGGACCGCGTATCACCTCAATGCGTTCCACCATTTCCGGCGGTACCCAGTTGGTATCCCCGCGTGAGTCGCGCTCACCGCGCCAGCTGTAACGCACCGAGTTACGGGAGGTGACCGGCACGCCATCGATCAGCACCAAAGTGTTTTCCGGGCCCATGCCGCGAATGTCGATCTGACGGTTGTTACCGCGGCTGCCGCTGGCGCCGTTACCGGTGAGGTTAACGCCGGGCATTTTGCGGATGATGTCCGCGAGGTCGTTAACGGGCGGACTTTTTTTGATGTCTTCAGCGGTAATGGTGGAGACTCCCGGCTGCTGCTTCAGCTCCTGCTCTGCCGTCACAATCATCGACTCATCGTCGGCCAGCTTCTCCGTGGGTTCAGCGGCAAACACCGGTGAGGTTAACAGGCCCGCCAGGCACAGTGCGACCGGATGCTTTTTGCTACATACAGTTACATTCACTTATATCATCTCCCTGATGCGTTAACATTTGTAAGCAAATGCGCATGATAATGAGAATGGTTTGCATTGTATATTGGTGTGCAACTTCTTTACATTCCTGCGCAAATCGCCTCGACGGGCCGCTTTTTTGTCAGTTTTTGTCAGCAGGGCGATACGCTGGCTTAGACAGGAACGTTATGGCTAATAAGCAAATCATTCAGCGTGGCAGGATAAGGAGGTGCCTGATTTGCGGCAACAATCTGATTTTTGCGCGACGACAGGGCCGCATTCAGGCCAGCAAAGAAACCTATTGCCGGATTTCGGCAATAGATATCTGTTTTTCGCATTTGTGATCGCTGCCTATCTTCCTGAGAATGGCTGCGGGACGTTTTGAGGATGACAATCCTTTGCGCCGCGCGGCTTTACGCGACATGAGCAAAGGGAAAAATACATCGCTACCTCGACGCCTTTTCCCTGCCGGGAAACATTTTAAATATCAGGAGAAAGGTTCCAGTGAAATTCGCAAAAGGTATCACCCTTTTCGCACTCGCTCTCAGTGCGCACACCGCGTTTGCCGCCGAACAATCCGTCCCAACCGACAGCTCACTGCATGTTCAGGCTGATGCCGCGCTGAAAAGCCTGGTGCCCGCCGACGTGGCGAAGCGCGGCTATATTGTGGCAGGAACCAACCCCAACACGCCGCCCACCACCTTCTATAAAGAAGACAACAAAACGCTGGCTGGTCGTGAAATTGACATCATGAACGCGGTCGGTGAGCGTCTCGGCATTCAGGTGCAATGGCGCGATACCGGCGGCTTCGACAACATCATTCCGGGACTGAAAACCGGCCGCTACGATGTGGCCTTGTCCAACATCAACGCCACGCCGGCGCGCGCCAAAATTATCGACTTTGTGAGTTACTACGACGCCAGCCGTCTCGGCATTATTTCGCGGAAAGACGCCAACGTCGCGCCGTTCAAAACCCTCGACGAGGTGTGCGGTAAAGAAGTCGGCGCCGGTTCCGGCACCACTCAGGTGACCCGTCTGGAAGAGGCCAGCAAAGCCTGTGAAGCGGCCGGGAAAAAACCGATTAAAGTGTCAGTGTTCCCGGATCGCCCGGCGGGTGTTCAGGCCGTGGTCAGCGGGCGTGTGCCGATGTTCCTCGGTCCGTACGAAGGCCTGTTGTGGCAGGTGAAAGTGATCAAACCGCTGACCATGAGCGGCGAAATCACCGTGCATGATGCGCCGGTATCGGTCGCCTTCCCGAAAGATTCCGCGCTTGAACCTGCGGTACAGGCAGCGCTGAACTCGCTGATTAAAGATGGCAGCTACCAGAAGATCCTGGATAACTGGGGCATCGGCTTTGGCGCGGTTAAAGAGTCAAAACGTAATCAGGATATCTTTCAATGAGTGACTTTCACGACCACACCGACGATCTGAAAATCGTCGGTAAACGCTACTACGGACGCTGGCTCAGTGCGCTGGTGGTGCTGTTGTGCGTGGTGGCGATGGCGCATTCGATGATCAACAATCCGCGCTTCGAATGGGGCGTGATTGCGGAAAACTTCACCGGCGAGTCGATTCTGCAGGGTGTGCTGATGACGCTGCAGCTGACAGCGATTTCGGTGGTGCTGGGCTTCGCCTTTGGCACGGTGCTGGCGCTGATGCGCCTGTCATCCAACCCGGTGCTGGTCGGCGTCAGCTGGTTCTATACCTGGTTTTTCCGCGGCGTGCCGATGCTGGTACAGCTGTTCCTGTGGTACAACATCGCGGCGCTGTACCCGACCATTTCGCTGTCGCTGCCGGGCCTGGGTGAAATCTGGAGTACTCAGTCTAATGCGCTGGTCAGTCCGTTCAGCGCGGCGGTGATCGCGCTGGTAATGCATCAGTCTGCCTATGCGGCTGAGATCGTGCGCGCCGGGATTCAGAGCGTTGGCAACGGCCAGCTGGAAGCCGCCCGCGCGCTGGGTTACCGTCCGGCGCAGATTTTCCGCCATACCGTACTGCCGCAGGCGATGCGCGCCATCATGCCGCCGGCCGGTAACGAAATCATCGGCCAGCTGAAAACCACGGCGGTGGTATCGGTGATCTCCCTGCAGGATGTGCTGTTTTCGGCGCAGATCATCTATCAGCGCACCTATGAAGTGATCCCGCTGCTGCTGGTGGCGACGCTGTGGTATCTGCTGATGACTTCGGTACTGTCGGTTGGTCAGTTCTATGTCGAGCGCTACTTTGGCCGTGGCGTCACGCGCCGCGAAAAGCGCAGTTTACTCAAGTCGCTGCCCGGTTTCTCCGCGCCTAAAGCCGAAAGGAGCGTAAGCAATGGCTGAAGCGATCGCCTTACGTAAGGTGACCAAACGTTTTTCCGGCGTCACCATTCTGGATGAAGTTAATCTTGATATCCCGGCTGGCTCGGTGACGGTGATCCTCGGACCGTCCGGCTCAGGCAAATCGACGCTGCTGCGCTGCATCAACCATCTGGAAAAACTGGATGGTGGCACGATTCGTATCGGTGGCGAGATCATTGGTTACAAGCAGAAAGGCCAGGCGCTGCACGAGCTGAGCAGCAGCGAGATTGCGCGTCAGCGTGCCGAAATCGGCATGGTGTTTCAGCAGTTCAACCTGTTCCCGCACCGCACCGTACTGCAAAACATTGTCGATGCGCCGATGCGGGTGAAAAAACAGAGCCGCCAGCAGGCGACCAGCAAAGCGCTGTCGCTGCTTAAGCAGGTGGGGCTGGCCGGGCGCGAAGAAGAGTGGCCGCAGAATCTTTCCGGTGGTCAGCAGCAGCGTGTGGCGATCGCCCGTGCGCTGGCGATGGATCCCGGCGTGATGCTGTTTGATGAGCCCACGTCTGCGCTCGATCCGGAACTGGTGGGTGAAGTGCTGCAGGTGATCAAACAGCTGGCGCACTCCGGCATCACCATGGTGATCGTGACACACGAGATCGGTTTTGCGCGCGAGGTGGCCGATAACATCGTGTTTATGGAAGGCGGGCGGATTGTGGCGGCGGGGCCGACGCAGCAGGTGCTCGACGATCCGGAAAACGGACGGGTAAGAAACTTTATTGCAACGGTGCTGTAAGCACCGTTTTTCATTTTTGACTCCAGGAAGCATGATGACGCAAAAACCGGTGATGCACAGCGCCCACTGGGGTGCTTTTACTGCCCGCCAGCAGGGCGATCGGCTGACCATCGAACCGTTTCACGGCGATCCCGATCCCAGCCCGTTGCTGCAAAACTTTCACAACGTCCTGCATCATCCGGCGCGCGTGGCGCAACCGATGGTGCGCCGTGGCTGGCTGGAAAACGGGCCCGGCGCGGATCCTCGTCGCGGTAATGACGACTATGTGGCGGTGAGCTGGGAGCAGGCTTACACGCTGGTAGCGCGCGAACTGCAGCGCGTCGGTGACGCGTATGGGCCGGAAGGCATTTTTGGTGGCTCATATGGCTGGTCAAGTGCCGGCCGCTTTCACCACGCGCAGAGCCAGGTGCACCGCTTTCTTAACACGGTGATGGGCGGCTATGTGCGCTCGGTGAACAGCTACAGTTCCGGTTCGGCTTCGGTGCTGTTACCGCATATCGTTGGCGACATGAATGAGATCGCCCGTCGCGGCGTCAGCTGGGAAGAGATCGCCCGGCATAGCGAGATCGTGCTGGCGTTCGGCGGCCTGGCGCTGAAAAACTCGCAGGTAGCAAGCGGTGGTCTGAGCGAACATACCGAACGCGGCTTTATGCAGCAGGCGGCAGAACGCGGCGCACGCTTTATTTCGGTGAGCCCGTTGCAGAGCGATCTGCCCGATGAGGCGCAGGGAGAGTGGCTGGCGCTGCGCCCCGGTACCGATGCGGCCTTCATTCTCGGTCTGCTGTCGGTGCTGATTGACGAGCAGCGCACCGATGAGGCTTTCCTCGCGCGTTACACCGTCGGCTGGCAGCAAATGGTCGCCTATATTCGCGGCGAAGAGGACGGTACGCGACGCGACGCGCAGTGGGCGGCTGAGATTTGTGGCGTCAGCGCGGCAACAATCACCGATTTTGCCCGCCAGCTGCACGGCAAGCGCGTGCTGGTTACCGTGGCGCACGCGTTGCAGCGCGCGGAACACGGTGAGCAACCGGTATGGCTGGGGCTGGTGCTGGCGGCCGCGCTGGGACAGCCGGGGCTGCCGGGCGGTGGATACACCTATGCGCTCGGCGCACTCGGCCATTACGGTAAGCATCATAATCTGGTGAGTTTCCCGGCGCTGCCGCAGGGCAGGAACGGTATTGACCGGCTGATTCCGGTGGCGCGCATCGCCGATATGCTGCTGCATCCCGGCACGCAGTTTGATTACAACGGCCGGCGTCTGACCTATCCGCACATCCGTCTGGCCTACTGGGCGGGCGGCAATCCGTTCCATCATCATCAGGATCTGGCGCGGCTGCGGCAGGCGTTTTGCCAGCTGGATACGCTGATTGTGCACGAGACCGCGTGGACCGCCAGCGCGCGCCATGCGGATATCGTGCTGCCTGCCACCATGACGCTGGAGCGTGAAGATATCGGCGGTGCGCCGACCGATCGTCATCTGTTTGCCATGCAGCCGGTGGCGCAACCTTACGCGCAGGCGCAGGATGACTACACCATTTTTGCTGAACTGGCGCGTCGTTTAGGCCGTGAAGAGGCGTTCACCGAAGGACGCGACGCCCGCGGCTGGCTGCGCCATCACTATGCGCAGCTGCAGGAAAAACTGGCCGCGCATCAGGTGACGATTCCTGATTTCGACCAGTTCTGGCTGCAGGGCGTGATTGAACTGCCGCAGCTGAAAGATGGCGGGCGGATGATCAATGCGTTTCGGGCCGATCCGGCGGCGGCACCGCTACCGACGCCAAGCGGCAAAATCGAAATCTTTTCCGCCACCATTGCCAGCTTTGGCTATGAAAATTGTCCCGGCCATCCGGTGTGGCGCGCACCGCAGCAGCAGCCGGATGCGGAACATCCGCTGTGGTTGATCGCGAATCAGCCGGCCACGCGTCTGCACAGCCAGCTGGATTTTGGTGACTACAGCCTGAGCGGCAAACGCGAAGGACGTGAGGTGTGCAGCCTGCATCCGCACGATGCCGCCGCGCGCGGCATTACCGACGGCGACATTATCGAGTTGTACAATCAGCGCGGTCACGTGCTGGCCAGCGCTAGCGTCACCGAAAGCATTATGCCGGGGGTGGTACAGTTGCCGACCGGCGCCTGGTACGATCCGGTCGATCCCACCGCGCTGCGACCGCTGTGTCGCCACGGTAATCCGAATGTGCTGACGCTGGATATCGGTACTTCATCGCTGGCGCAGGGCTGTAGCGGACAAATCGCCGTGGTGCAGCTGCGCAAATACCGCGGCGAACTGACGCCGGTGCAGGCATTTATTCCGCCGCAGCCGGTCAGCTACAGCACTGAGATTATCTGAGGCCGTGCAGGGCTTCGCCTACCGCATCAAATAGCCGGTCCAGTTCGGCCGGCTGGGTATCAAACATCGGGCCGAACTGCAGCGTATCGCCGCCAAAGCGGACGTAAAAGCCGGCTTTCCACAGTGCCATGCCCGCTTCAAACGGCCGCACGGTCGCGTCACCTTCACGGGGTACCAGTTGGATGGCACCGACCAGCCCGCAGTTGCGGATATCCACCACCTGCGGACAATCGCGCAGCCCGTGCAGCGCACGTTCAAAATGCGGTGCCAGTTCGGCCGACTGGCTAATCAGCGCCTCGTTTTCCAGCACGTCCAGCGTCGCCAGCGCGGCCGCGCAGGCCACCGGATGCGCCGAATAGGTGTAGCCGTGCGCAAACTCAACCGCGTGCTGCGGCAGCGGCTGAGACATAAAGGTGTGATAGATTTCGCTGCTGGCCACCACGCCGCCCAGCGGAATGGCACCGTTGGTAATCTGTTTGGCGAAGTTGAGCAGATCCGGTGTGACGCCAAAATACTCCGCGCCGCTCCAGCGTCCCATGCGGCCAAAGCCGGTGATTACCTCGTCAAAAATCAGCAAAATATCGTGCTGCGTACAGATCTCACGCAGGCGCTGCAGGTAGCCGTGCGGCGGAATAATCGCGCCGGCGGATCCGGACAGCGGTTCAACAATCAGCGCGGCAATAGTCGAAGCATCATGCAGTTCAATCAGCTTCAGCATCTCATCTGCCAGCGCCTCGCCGCCCGTGGCGGGCTGGCCGGGGGTGAACGCCAGCTCTGGCTGCAGCGTATGCGGCAGGTGATCAACCTCCAGCAGCTGACCAAAGGCCTTACGGTTGCCGCCGATTCCACCAAGGCTGGTGCCGCCAATGTTCACGCCGTGATAGCCGCGCGCGCGACCAATCAGCCGGGTTTTATTGGGCTGGCCTTTGGCCCGCCACCAGGCGCGCGCCATTTTCACCGCAGTATCCGCCGACTCCGACCCCGAACCGGTAAAGAACACGTGGTTGAGATGGCCGGGCATCAGGCTGGCGATGCGCTCGGCCAACTGAAACGACAGCGGATGGCCGTACTGAAAGCCCGGCGAGTAATCCAGCGTACCGAGTTGCTGCGCGACTGCCTGCTGGATTTCACGGCGCGTGTGGCCCGCGCCACAGGTCCATAAACCGGACAGACTATCGAAAATCTGGCGGCCGTCGCCATCGGTCAGCCAGTGGCCGTGCGCGGCGACAATAAAACGGGAATCCTGCTGAAAATAGCGGTTAGCAGTAAACGGCATCCAGTGCGCCTGTAAATTCAGGTCGGCGGTATTGATCGGCTGTGACATCGGGTTTTCTCCGGCATGTGTTAAGCAGAGTTTGCAATCCGCCGCCGGTTAAGTTAAATGCTAATTAACTTGTCTTCACTTATGGATTTACTCACCTGAATGAAAAAGAAAGCGCTGGCCCAGGTGACCGACTTTGACCTCAGACTGCTGCGCGTTTTCAAAACCGTCAGCGAGTGCGGCAGCTTTTCCGCTGCCGAAAGCCTGCTCGGTATTACGCGCTCGGCCATCAGCCTGCACATGAGCGATCTGGAAAAACGGCTGGGCATGCGCCTGTGCCAGCGCGGCCGTGCCGGGTTTGCGCTCACTGAGGAAGGGCGTGAAATTTTACGACACAGCGAGACCATGATGGCGGCGGTGGAAGATTTTCGCCAGCAGGTGAACCAGATGCATCAGCAGCTGCGCGGAGAGTTCAACATCGGCATCATCAATAATCTGGTGACGCAGCCGCGCATGCGTCTCACCCATGCACTGGCGGCGCTGCGGGAGAGCGGGGCAGGGATCCGTATCAACATCAGTATGTTAACCGCGGCGGATATCGAGCGAGGTCTGCTGGAAGGACGCCTGCACGTGGGCGCGCTGCCGATGGCGGCGCCGGTCTCCGGGCTGGCGTACGCACAGCTGTATGATGAACATGCGCAGCTCTATTGTAGCCACGCGCACCCGCTGTTTAACCAGGCGGAGCGGCCGGAACACCACGCGCTGGCGGCCTGCGATGCGATAGCGCCGCTGTTTCGCATGCCGGCGGAGGCGATTGCGCTGCATCAGCAGCTGAACTGCAGCGCCACCGCTTCCGATCGCGAAGGGATCGCATTTCTCATTCTCACCGGGCGCTATATCGGTTTCCTGCCGGACCACTACGCCGCGCAGTGGGTGGAGAAAAAGCAAATGCGCGCCCTCGCGCCGCAGCAGTTCCATTACCACAGTCAAATCGCGCTCGTCACCCGCCAGGGCCCGCGTCACAACGCCATCCTGCAACGCTTTTTGCAGGCGCTGGCGCTGGACGAGCCCGGCGCTTAGCGGAGGCGCTAAGGCATTCTAGTTACAACATACTGTTAGTTTGCTACATCAACCGGACGCCAGCACCGTGCGGCGCAAAGTCTGACAGACCTTAATGGCAGGCAGGGTGGCGAGAGAGAAGAGGGCGAAAAAAGGGGAGAACCGTACGTTCTCCCCTGAGATATTACTGCTTTATGCACGCAGCGGCTCGCCGCGCACCGGGCGATCGCCCGCCACGAAGTAGTCCGCTTCGCTGCGCGGCAGCGGCTGGCGACCACGAATGTTGTCGGCGATCTTCTCGCCAATCATGATGGTGGTGGCATTCAGGTTACCGGTGATGATCAGCGGCATGATTGAGGCGTCGACCACGCGCAGCCCCTGCAGGCCGTGTACGCGACCTTCGCCATCCACAACCGCCATCTCATCGCTGCCCATTTTACAGGTGCCGCACGGATGGTAAGCGGTCTCAGCATGGTTGCGCACAAACTCATCCAGCTGCTCGTCGCTCTGGCACTCCAGCCCCGGACTGATCTCTTTGCCGCGATACTTATCCAGCGCCGGCTGGTTGATGATTTGGCGCGTGATGCGGATGGCATCGCGGAACTCATGCCAGTCCTGCTCGTGTGCCATGTAGTTGAACAGAATCGCCGGATGCCGGCGCGGATCGCGCGACTTAATGCGCACGTGACCGCGGCTTGGCGAACGCATCGAACCGACGTGACACTGGAAACCGTGCGCTTCTACCGCATTCGAGCCGTTGTAGTTAATCGCCACCGGCAGGAAGTGGTACTGAATGTTGGGCCAGGCAAACTCTTCCCGGCTGCGGATAAAGCCACCGCCTTCAAACTGGTTGCTGGCGCCGATACCGGTGCCTTTGAATAGCCACTCGGCACCAATTTTCGGCTGGTTCCACCACTTCAGGGCCGGATAGAGCGACACCGGCTCTTTGCACTCGTACTGCAGGTACATCTCCAGATGATCCTGCAGGTTTTCACCGACGCCCGGCAGATCATGCACCAGCGGGATATCGTGCTGCTTCAGCAATGCCGCCGCGCCAACGCCGGAGCGCTGCAGAATCTGCGGCGAGGCGATAGCACCGGCGCACAGCAGCACTTCACGCCGCGCATGCACGGTGTGCGACGTATCGCTGGCGCCGTGCAGATACTGCACGCCGACCGCGCGTTTGCCCTCGAACAGAATACGATCGGTGGTGGCGTGGGTGATGATTTTCAGATTCGGACGCTGTTTTGCCGTATCCAGATAACCGCGCGCGGTGCTGGAGCGGCGGCCCTGCGGCGTCACGAAACGGTCCATCGGACCAAATCCTTCCTGCTGATAACCGTTGAGATCGTCGGTGCGCGGATAGCCCGCCTGCACGCCGGCTTCAATCATCGCGGCGAACAGCGGGTTGTTGCCAGGCTTACAGGTGGTGATGCTCACCGGGCCTTCGCCGCCGTGATAATCATTAGCACCGATATCGCGCGTTTCCGACTTGCGGTAGTAGGGCAGGCAGTCGCGGTAAGTCCAGTTTTCCAGACCCGGCTGCTGCGCCCAGTTGTCGAGATCCATGGCGTTACCACGGATGTAGCACATGCCGTTGATCAGCGACGAACCGCCCAGCCCTTTACCGCGTCCGCACTCCATGCGGCGGTTATTCATGTGTGGCTCAGGCTCGGTTTCGTACGCCCAGTTGTAGCGTTTGCCCTGTAACGGCCAGGCCAGCGCCGCCGGCATTTGCGTGCGGAAATCAAAGCGGTAATCGGGACCGCCGGCCTCCAGCAGCAGGACGTTCACGCTGCTGTCTTCGGTCAGTCTTGTTGCCAAAACGTTCCCTGCGGATCCGGCTCCGATAATGATGTAATCAAATTCCATTAGTCGCTCCTCAGGTTAAGCTTGATTAAAATACCGACTGAAAACGGGTCAGTTCGACCTGCACAGATTTCACCTGCGTGTAGCTCTGCAGCGTCATCAGACCATTCTCGCGGCCGATACCGGAGTGCTTGTAACCGCCCACCGGCATTTCAGCGGCGGATTCACCCCAGGTGTTGATCCAGCAAATGCCCGCTTCAATCTGGTGAATGACGCGGTGCGCGCGATTCAGATCCCGGGTGACCAGACCCGCCGCCAGGCCGTATTCGGTGGCATTGGCGCGGCGCACCACTTCTTCCTCGCTGTCGTAGGTCAGGATCGACATCACCGGTCCGAAAATTTCTTCGCGCACGATGGTCATTTCATCACGGCAATCGGTGAACACGGTCGGTTCTACCCAGGCACCGTTATCAAACGCCGCGCCGCTCATGCGTTTACCGCCGCACAGCAGGCGCGCGCCTTCGCTGATGCCGGATTCGATATAGCGCAACACATTGTCTCGATGCGGGAAGCTGACCAGCGGGCCAAAGTTGGTGGCCGGATCGTTGACATCGCCAGCTTTGATGCGCGCCACGCGTTCAGCGATTTTGGCCTCAAACGCCTGCTGCAACGCCGTCGGCACAAACACGCGCGTGCCGTTGGTGCACACCTGGCCGGAGCTGTAGAAGTTCGCCATCATGGCGATGTCGGCGGCGAGATCGAGGTCGGCGTCGTCAAACACGATCAGCGGCGATTTGCCGCCCAGCTCCATGGTCACCTCTTTCAGCGTGGAGCCGGCCGCGTTGGCCATCACTTTTTTGCCGCTGGCCACGCCTCCGGTGAAGGAGATTTTGTCGATGCCCGGATGGTCGGTCAGCAGCTGACCGGTCACCGCGCCGCGCCCGTTCAGCACGTTGAACACGCCGTCCGGTACGCCGGCTTCGCTGTAGATTTCTGCCAGCTTCAGCGCGCTCAGCGGCGTCACTTCGCTGGGTTTAAAGATCATCGCGTTACCGGCCGCCAGCGCCGGCGCAGATTTCCACAGCGCGATCTGGATCGGATAGTTCCATGCGCCAATTCCGGCGACCACGCCAAGCGGTTCGCGCCGCGTATAGACGAAAGAGGTATCACGCAGCGGGATCTGCTGGCCTTCCAGCGCCGGGATCAGGCCGGCGTAGTACTCCAGCACATCGGCACCGGTAACAATGTCCACCGCCTGGGTTTCACTCAGCGGTTTACCGGTGTCGAGGGTTTCCAGCGCCGCCAGCTCATCGTTACGCTCGCGCAGGATATCCACCGCACGGCGCAGGATGCGTGAGCGCTCCATCGCCGTCATGGCCGCCCAGATTTTCTGGCCTTTTTGCGCGGCGGCGACCGCGCGATCGACATCCGCCTGCGCGGCTTCATGGACCTCGGCCAGCACTTCGCCATTGGCCGGGTTGATAGTCTGGAATGTATCGCCCGCTGCTGCGGCAACGTATTGACCATCAATGTATAAATGCTGCTCGGTGAATCGGGACATGGTTGCTCCTTCCTCAGTGATTCGCGGCGCCAGCCAGCTGCTGGCGAATGAATTGGGTGGTGAGCGTTCTGGCAATCGCCAGATCAAACGGTTTGCCGCTCAGCGCGGCGCGCAGCCACAGGCCATCAATCAGCGAGGCCAGACCGTGCGCGGCCAGCCGCGCCTGCTCACGCGGCAGCTCGCGGCGAAACTCGGCAGCGAGCGTGGAAAACAGGCGACGGCTGCTGACGCGTTCCAGGCGACCCAGCTGCGGCTGATGCATGCTGCTGGCCCAGAAGTCCAGCCACGCTTTCATCGCCGCGCTGTGCACCTGGGTGTCATCAAAGTTACCTTCGACAATCGCCAGCAGGCGCGCTTCGGTGCTGGCTCCCGCCAGCGGTTTCAGTCGTGCCGCCACCGCATCACGCAGCTGACGCGTCACGTCGCGCATGGTGGCTTCCAGCAAACCGTTTTTGTCTTTGAAGTAGTGGCTGATGATGCCGGTCGAGACGCCAGCGCGCCGCGCAATCTGCGCAATGGTCGCGTCATTGATCCCGACTTCGTTAATGGTACTCAGGGTCGCATCAATCAGTTGCCGACGACGTATCGGCTGCATTCCCACCTTTGGCATGACTCCAGCTCCACCGCAATGTAAGACCCCTATTAAAACTTTTTTTGATTGCACGTTCAATATAAAAAAGAAACTTGTTAGGATACTGTGCTTCGATTGTTACAAAAACGCAGCGGTGAACTGAATACTTAACCGTGCCGAACAATCCGCAGGGA
>NZ_JASEWO010000071.1:0-22273 GCF_030024295.1 Pantoea sp. Pa-EAmG | reverse complement strand
AACATCAGAAATATCAGCAGTCGGATGAGAAAAACCAAAGTGATTCCATGCGATCACCACGGAAGTATGTTGCGGGTCAAGGTTATATTCCGTCGCTGCGGCATGTGACAGGGGAACATATAATGCCACCAGAGAAAGCAGCGCCGTTTTTTTCAAAAACTTCATGGAAACATCCTCAAATAATCAAGTGCTAATACTGTAGCGCAAACCTGCTGAGGTGTTATTGAAATCATTTGCTTTACCCATTCAAAATTTTTAACCGTTTTTTCCCGCAAGCAAATAATAACGCAGTGTGAATTTTACTGAAATGACGTAATTAAATTCCGGCGAGTCGAATTTAATAAGTTCATTTTTATGTGGGCTAATTTAGCGGCGAGGAGAAGAACGGCAAACCATGTTGAGCATGCTATTAACAGACCGCCTGAATAGCCGGCGGCCGCCACGCTTTATTCTTCGCTGGCACGACGTTGATCATAGACAACCTGTGCCTTTTCAATCGCGTCGCCCTGCTCTCTGGCCCACTTCACCAGCGCAACAAACGGATCCTGCAACGTCTGGCCCAGCGGCGTAATGGCATATTCCACCGCCACCGGGGACGAGGCGATTACACGGCGGCTGATCAGGCCGTTACGCTCCAGCCGGCGCAACGCCTCCGTCAGTGCCTTGTGGGTAATCGGATCAAGACGGCGCTTGATCGCGTTAAAGCGCGCGGGTTCAGTGCACAGCACGGTCAGAATTAATACCGACCACTTATTGGCGACCTGTTCCAGGATTGGACGGGTGCTGTTGATCTCTGCCAGCAGCGCCGCGATATCAGTCGGCATGGGGTTTCCTTATGTATATCTAATGTAGATAAGGTGCGTAATTGACACTAAATATACGAAATGTATCATCATCCGTCCACCCCTCTCATCCTGGAGCAGACATAATGAAACTCGAAGGAAAAGTCGCGCTGGTAACCGGCGGCGGCAGTGGTATCGGCCTCGCCATCGCGCGCCGTTTTGTGCAGGAAGGTGCCCACGTTTTCATCACCGGGCGACGCGAAGCGCTGCTGGCCGAAGCCGTCACGCTGACTGGCGGCCGCATTGAGGCAATAGCGGGCGACCTCACCAGCGCAGACGATGTTGCCCGTCTGTTTGACACCGTGCAGGCCCGCGCCGGACGTCTCGATATTCTGGTGAACTCCTCTGGCGTGGCTGAACCCGCCAGCCTCGAAGAGACCAGCGCAGAGCACTTTGACCGCACGTTCGGCCTCAACGTGCGTGCCATGGTATTCACCGTACAGCATGCGGTGAAGCACATGACGGAAGGCGGTGCCATCGTGCTGGTGGGATCGATTGCGGGCAGCATGGCCAATCCCGGCTATGGCGCTTACTCGGCCAGCAAAGCCGCGGTGCGCGCCTATGCCCGCACCTGGAGCAGCGAACTGGCACCGCGCGGCATTCGCGTCAACACGCTGAGTCCTGGCCCGACGGACACGCCGATGTTTGACCAGGTCAGCGACGAGATACGACAGACATTCAGCGCGCAGATACCGGCCAAACGCCTCGGCCATCCTGACGAAGTTGCGGCGGCCACCCTGTTCCTCGCATCGGACGAAAGCGTTTATGTCACCGGCAGCGAACTGGTGATTGATGGCGGTATGTCCGCGTAGTGGCTGTCGTGCTGCACAGCGCGCCTGCCGGGCGTTGTGCAGCCACCGATAACGTTTCTCAGAAGGTGTAGCTAAAGCCGACCGTGCCGGTGACCTGATCGCGCCGGGACACGATCGGGCTGTCCGCGGCGCGATCGCCCAGCCAGCTGTAACCGGCGCTGACCAGCGTGCCCCAGTGGGCATCAAACTGGTGGCTCCAGGTGAGCGTAGTCGCAACACCATAAAAGCCGCCGCCGGCATCGTAGCGTGAAAAGCGGCTGCGGCTGCTCTGGACATCGCTCACGCCATACCAGGCATTCATATGACGCGCATCGCCAAACAGCGCCGCCGTCTGCAGTGCAATGGTATCGCTGTCGCGCTGGAGGGGCACCAGCGTAACGGATGCCTGATAGTTCACGCCCTGATCATCGCTGAGCGGCAGCACCGCTTTGCCCTCTGCACTCAGCCACGGCGTGAGCTGCCAGCCCAGCGCCAGTGCAGTGTTCACCGTCGCACTGATGTTTCCCATACCTTGCAGCCGGCTGGCGCCGTCCCGCCACGTTGAATCTTTATCGCTTCGGCCGAGGCCATAACCCAGCGTGTGTTCCAGATAAACCCCGCTGTCGCTCTGCAGGTCATAACCAATGCCTTTCTGGGCATCAGCAAAAAATGCGCCGTCTCTGGCCTGGAAAATCGGTACCGGCTGCACCCGTGTTTTATTCGATCCGCTGTAGCGTGGCGCGAATTGCGCCCCCGCGCCGAGCGTCAGGCTGGTCTGTGCGTCGCCATCCGCCCTGGCGGCAGCGGAAATCATGAGTAGCAGATGGGTCATGTACATCAGCGTTTTTCTGGTTATCATCGTGTCACCTCTTTATCGGTCCGTTTACCGCCCCTTGCCCGGGCAGCCGCAGCGCGAAGCCGAAGTATCCCGGGGCTGTGTCAACAAACAGCCAGGGATTTATGAAGAAACTGTCAAGGTGAGTTATGCAGACCAAAAATATCCTGATTATTGAGGACGACGCTGACGCGGCTGAGGTGCTGGAGGCCTATCTGCTACGGGAAAACTATGCGGTGCGTGTTGCCGCGGATGGCCTGAACGGACTTGAGCTGGCCCTGCGCTGGCAGCCCGATCTGATTTTGCTTGATGTAATGCTGCCCGGCCTGAACGGCACCGAGGTGCTGGCAAAACTCCGGCGCAGCAGCGAGGTGCCGGTGATTATGGTCACGGCCATGGGCGATACGCCCGATCGCATCGGTGCGCTACGCTACGGCGCGGATGATTATGTGGTCAAGCCTTATCATCCCGGCGAAGTAGTGGCACGCGTGCAGGCAGTGCTGCGGCGCAGCGCGGTAAAAACGCCGCAGGAAGAGATCCTGCGCTGGCAGGGGCTGGAGGTGAACAGCGGCGCGATGACGGTTACCGTCACGCAGGCCTCGGGTAACGTGCTTTGCGTTGATACCACGCCAACCGAATTCACGCTGCTGGTCACGCTGATGCGCGCACCGGTGCGCGCGCTGAGCCGCCCGTTTTTGCTGGAGCAGTGTATGCCGGACAGCGACGCGCTGGAGCGGGTGATTGATACCCACGTATATAACCTGCGCAAAAAGCTGGAAGCGGCCGGTGTGGCGGGCGTGCTGCTCAACGTGCGCGGCGTAGGCTATCGGTTCCGCCAGCCATGACAGAAAAATCTCCACAAACGCTCTGGCGCTGGCTTTGTCTGCGCATTCTGACGCTGGCTATCGGTACCGTGGTACTGATTGCTTTGTGCATGTGGCTGCGCTTCACGGTGCAGTACCTGTGGATCACGCACCATATGCCGCCGGCGGTTCTGCATGAATTTCTCGCCCTGCGTGCGCATCCGGAACGCGATCCCGCGCGCTTTCACCAGATCATCGATAGCTGGTGGGGCATACGCTACTCCGACCCGTCCATTGCTTCCTCGGACTGGATCACCGTCGGCATCCTGGTGCTGGTGACCATTCCGTTTATTGCCTATTTCGGGCTGCGCCACGCGCGCCCGCTTTCTGCACAGTTCAGCCAGCTCAGACGAGCGGCAGACCAGGTGACCGCAGGCGACTTCGGTGCGCAGGCGGCGTTAACACCGGCAGCGCCCGCCGAACTGGTGCAGTTCGCGCACAACTTCAACGCGATGACGCGCCAGCTGGCGCGTTACGACAAAGAGCTGCGTACGTCGCATGTCGCCATGGCGCATGAGCTGCGGTCGCCGCTCAACGCCGCCATGGTGCGTCTGCAGGCGCTGCTTGATGGCGTGTTCAGCGCTGACTCACGTCAGCTCGCCCTGATCATGGCGCAGCTCAGTTGTCTGCACCGGCTGATCGATGAGCTGCATCTGCTGTCACTGGCGGATGCCGGCCAGCTCACGCTGGAGAAAGTCCGCTGCAACCCGGCCGATATCCTGCGCGAGCGCCTGCAGTGGATCAAACCGCAGCTGGATGAAGCGCGCATCAGCACCGGGGTAGCGCTGGCTGAAGAGACATTGCTGCCGGTCGATCCGTTCCGTCTCGGACAGGTTTTCACCATCCTGCTGGAAAACGCCCTGCGCTATGCCGGAAGCGGCAGCCAGCTGCAGCTGCGCACGCGCAACACCGTTGATCATTACGAAATCATCGTGCAGGACAGCGGCCCGGGCGTTCCTGCGGCGTTTCTGGCGTTGATGTTTGAGCGCTTTGCGCGCGGTGAGGCGTCACGCGCCCGCCACTCGGGCGGCAGCGGGCTGGGCCTGTCGATTGCGCGGGCGATTTGCCAGGCGCACGGCGGCACGATTAATGCCACGCTGCCGGCAATGGGAGGCTTGCAGGTACAGATTTTGTTGCCGCGCAACGCCTGACGTTGTTGCCCTTCTTGACACGCTCTTGATGGAACATCGCCGGATTCTTGATAATCGCACGGTGTAATGGCGCAAATACCGATAAAGGAATTGCGCCATGACCGACGAGCTTCCCTGCCTGATCAAACAGGGTGTGCGCCACCTGCTTAATCCGCGCCACCTGGTTTCCCTGCTGCCGCTGCTGCCCTGTCTGCTGCTGACGGCCCTGCTGCTGACCGGCTGTGACCGCAAGCGTTCACCCACGCCGCCGCCACCGCGTCCGGTAAAGTTCATCACGGTTGGCCCGCCCGCGCCCGCCGGGCAGCAAACTCTGACCGGCGAGATCCGCGCGCATGATGAAACCTCGCTCAGTTTCAGGCTGGAGGGGCGGATTCTGACGCGCAGCGCTGATGTCGGCAGCCGCTTCAGGCAGGGAGAGACGCTCGCCGTGCTGGACAGTCCCGGCGCGCTGAATCAGCTGGCGAGCGCACAGGCGGAGCTGAACAGCAGCCGCGCGGCCGAAAAGGTGGCGGCCCTAAATCTGCACCGCATGCGCCTGCTGATGCCGTCCGGGGCTATTGCCCGCGCTCAACTCGATAGCGCCAGCGCCGACTGGCAGGCTGCGCTGGCGCGGCGGCAGAGCAGTGAAGCGGCATTGAAAAATGCGCAGGATAGCCTGCGCTGGACCCACCTTACCGCGCCTGAGGATGGCGTGGTGACGGGCGTCAGCGCCGCAGCCGGTCAGGTGGTCAGCGCCGGTCAGACGGTGTTTACCGTTGCGACTGGCACAGGCCGTGACGTGGTATTTGACGATGCCACACCTGAAACCCTCGATCGCCGGGCCAGTGCCCGCTTCCGCGTTGCGCTATTGCAGAATCCGTCCGTGATAGCCGAAGCGCACCTGCGTGACGTCAGTCCGCAGGCCGACGCCCAGACACGCAGCTGGCGGGTGCGCATCACACTGGACAATCCTCCCGCGGAGATGGTGCTGGGCGCCAGCGTCGCCGTCACCCTGCCGCTGGCCGACACGACGGCGGATGCGGTGATGGCGATTCCGGCCACCGCGCTTACCCGCCAGGCAGGCCAGCCGGCGGTGTTTATTCTCGACCCGGTGAAAAACTGCGTTATCCGGCGCACGGTCGCGATTGCCGGCTACACGGCAGATGCGGTATGGATTCGCACCGGCATCATGCCGGGCGATCGGGTGATCACGGCGGGCGTCAGAAGCCTGCGTGACGGTGAACGCGTTGCCGGCAGCCAGGAGGATCAGCATGAAACCGGCGTTTAATCTTTCTGCCTGGGCGCTGAAGCAGCAGCAGCTGATGGCCTTTCTTATGCTGCTGATTGTGGCTGCAGGGATCGTCAGCTATGAAAAACTCTCGCGCAACGAAGATCCGGCGTTCACCATCAAAACTGCGGTGGTGTCTGCGCAGTGGCCAGGTGCCGACATCAACGATACGGTCAGACTGGTCACCGATCCGCTGGAGAAAAAGCTGCAGGAAATTCCCTGGCTGGATTATGTGCAGAGTGAAACGCACGCTGGCCGCACGGTCATTTTCGTCAATCTGCGTGACGACACTCCGCCCGCACAGGTGGCCGGCATCTGGTACCAGGTGCGTAAAAAAATGCAGGATGTGACCCCGGCTTTGCCGCAGGGCGTGCAGGGCCCGGCGGTCAACGATGAGTTTGACGATACCTTTGGCACGATTTACGGCTTCACCGCTGACGGTTTTTCCCCGCGCGAGCTGCGGGACCGGGTGGACGATATTCGCCGCGATCTGATGAGTCTGCCGGATGTGGGTAAGATCCAGCTACTGGGCGAGCAGGAAGAGCAGCTGGTGGTGGCCTTTTCCCCGCGCCAGCTGTCCACCATGGGGCTGGATTTGCAGCAGGTAGCAGAGGCGCTGCGGGCGCAGAACGTCGTCGAGCCGGCGGGCAGCGTGCGCACCGCCACCGATAACATCGCCCTGCGCGTGAGCGGCGCGTTCAACAGCGAGGCGAGCCTGCGGGCGGTTACGCTGCGCGTTAACGATCGCTATGTTCCACTGACGGCGATCGCCACCATCACGCGCCGCCCCGCCGAACCGCCTGCCTCGCTTTTTCGCGTTAACGGCCAGCCGGCCATCGGACTGGCCGTGTCGATGGCCGCCACCGGCAACATGCTGGATTTTGGCCAGGCACTGCGGGCGCGCATGGAGAGCGAAGCCAGCCAGCTGCCGCACGGCATTGAGATGACGCGCATCGCCGATCAGTCAGCGGTAGTGCAACAGGCGGTGAGCGGATTTGTCGATGTGCTGGGCGAGGCAGTGATCATCGTGCTGGCGGTTTCGTTTGTCTCGCTGGGACTGCGCGCCGGCCTGGTGGTCGCGGCAGCGATCCCGCTGGTGCTCGCCATGACGTTTATCGGCATGCATCTGGCCGGTATCGGCCTGCAGCGCATCTCGCTGGGCGCACTGATCGTGGCGCTGGGCCTGCTGGTGGACGATGCAATGATTACGGTGGAAACCATGGTGGCGCGGCTGGAGGCCGGCGATTCCCGCACCGGCGCAGCGACCTGGGCGTTCAGTACCACCGCCTTCCCGATGCTGACCGGTACGCTGGTGATGATTGCCGGTTTTATTCCGGTCGGCTTTGCCGCATCCAGCGCGGGCGAATATTGCTATACCCTGTTTGCGGTGGTGCTGATGGCGCTCATCAGCTCATGGCTGGTGGCGGTGCTGTTTTCACCGCTGACCGGCAGCTGGCTGTTGCCGGCCACGCTAAAGCAGCACCGCGCCGGAAACGGGCGCCTCAGCCAGCTCTATCGCCGCCTGCTGAGCAGCGTGCTGCGCCACCGCATGCTGACACTGGCGATGGCGATGCTGGCGCTGTTGCTGGCCGGCGTCGGCACCACGTATATGCAGGGCGAGTTTTTCCCGGCCTCCGATCGGCCTGAACTGCTGGTAAGCCTGGCGCTGCCGGCCAGTGCGTCGCAGCAGGCCACCCTGCGTCAGGTGCAACGCCTTGAGCGGATTGTCTCCGCCAGCCGGGATGTTGACCACTATTCGTCTTACGTCGGCACCGGTGCGATACGATTCTACCTGCCCATGGATGTACTGCTGGACGATGAAAACAGCGCTCAGCTGGTGGTGGTGGCCAAAAGCCTGGCCGCCCGTGAACGACTGCAGCGCTCGCTGGATGCGGTGCTTGCCCGGGATTTCAGCGACATCACCACGCGCGTCGCGCCGCTCGAGCTCGGTCCGCCGGTAGGCTGGCCGATTCGTTATCGCATCAGCGGTCCGGATTATCGCCAGGTGCAGCAGCTGGCAGAGCGGCTGGCCGCCGCGCTCGGCAGCTCAGCGCTGACGCGTGACGTCAATCAAACCGCCGGTGAGCCCGAACGCGTAATCACTTTGCAGGTGAATCAGACGGCAGCGCGCGCAGCCGGCCTCTCTTCTGACCTGATTGCTCAGTATCTGCATACGCTCTGGTCAGGAACGCTGATCACCACGGTACGCGATCGCAACCGGCTGATTGATGTGGTGCTACAGGGCAACGCTGCGGCGCGCCATGACCTGAGCAGCCTGTCCGGACTGCTGCTAACCGCGCCGTCGGGCGCAAAAATTCCGCTGACGCAGGTCGCAACACCGCAGTGGGGGCTGGAGGATCCCGTTATCTGGCGACGCCAGCGCCTGCCGTTTATCACCGTTCAGACCGATACGGCGCCGGGTTTGCGCGCGGAAGCCGTCTCCGCCGCCCTCACGCCGCTGATTGCCACCTTCAGGACCAGCTTGCCGGCCGGTTACCGCCTGAGCGAGGACGGGGCAGTAGCGGAGTCTGACAAGGGCAACCAGTCGGTGATCGCCATCCTGCCGGTCACGCTGCTCTGCATGCTTCTGCTGCTGATGTTACAACTGCGGCGGATTTCCCGCATGCTGCTGGCCCTGCTGATGGCGCCCTTTGGTCTGCCGGGCATTGTGCTGGCCATGCTGCCGACCGGCACACCGATGGGCTTTGTGGCGCTGCTGGGTGTTATTGCTCTGGCTGGCATGATCATCCGCAACGCGGTGATCCTGATCAGCGAGGCAGATAACAACGTTGATGCAGGTATGCCGCCGGATGCCGCCATTGCGGCTGCGGCAGAACACCGCGCCCGGCCGATCGTGCTCACCGCCAGCGCCGCGATTCTCGGTATGATCCCCATCTCGCGTCAGGTTTTCTGGGGACCGATGGCGCTGGCGATTATCGGTGGGCTGTTAGTGGCGACGCTGGTGACGCTCACGGTTTTACCCGCGGCGATGAGTCTGGTGATGCAGGCAGCAGCCCGTCGGGACAAACTGAAATCGCTGCGCTGGCGGCCGTTCAGAAAATAACCGCCTGCTGATCAGCCCTGCTGGCACGGGGCAACGAAAGGTTTATCCACAGGGTTCCGGGCGGGATATGCACGCCAGATGTGGACAGTATCAGGAGAGAACGCGCAGCACCGGCTGCGCGTGGCCACGGGCTATTTCACTACCGGATGCTTCACCTGCTGCAGCGCATTCATGAAGGTGTCGCTGAGATGCAGATGCTGACGCACCAGCGCCGGCGGCGTGCTGGCCAGCCACTGGTTGAGCGAAATATCCGCGTAATAATCGCTTTTAAACAGTTCCAGAAAGCGCAGCGGCTTGTCGCCCGTGTTTTCGATATAGTGACCCATGGCAAAGGGCACATAGCCGACATCACCGGCGCGGAAGTCAAAAGTACGCGCCTGACCCGACGAGGCAAACACGCCCATCCGCCCCTGACCTTCCAGATAGTATTGCCATTCATCATTATTGGGATGCCAGTGCAGTTCGCGCATCGCGCCGGGAGCCAGTTCCACCAGCGCGGCGGCGATGGTTTTCGATACCGTAAAATTACTGGAATCAGTAATGCGTACCGTGCCGCCCGGCAGCGTCAACGGCTTCTGCGCCAGCATTTTATGCGAGAAGACCTGCTTCGATTTCACCCCGCCGCTCACCGCCGAAGCCGCCGCGCCGTCCGGGGCCTGCCCGGCAAAGATGTACTCCTCTTCCGGCGAGGGCAGCGTGTTAAACACCTCAGCCGGCACGCCAAAGTTTTTTGCCAGCACTTCGGGCGGGATATGTTTGAACCAGTCGCTGAGCAGAAAGGTACTGTCTTCATCGAAATTGCCGTTGTCGAAGGCCAGCAGGAATTCGCAGCCGTCCGGCCCGAGGCCCTGAATTGAGTGCGGCACGCCCGGCGGGAAATACCATAAATCGCCCACGCCGACGTCATCGACAAACCAGCCACCTGCGGTATCCAGCGCGGTGATGCGCGCATTGCCGTACAGCATGTAGGCCCACTCGCCCTCTTTGTGCCAGTGCAGTTCGCGGATGCCCCCTTATCCAGCCGCATATCGACGCCAGCAATGGTGGTGGAAATGCCCAGTTCGCGCTGCGTCACCTGGCGCGTCCAGCCACCGCTGCCCTTGCGCACGTGCGCATCGCTAAACGAAAAGCGCAGGTTGGGTAATGTGCCGCTGTCGGTTGCTGGCGGATCGACCAGATCCGGATTCAGCGCTTCGCGCACCGGATCGTGCGGGCCAGGGTCGCGCGGATGGTTGGGATCATTCGCCGGATAGGTTGCAACCTTGCTATCGTGGGCGTGGACTTTGCCAGCTGCCAGCGCCACGGTGCCACCGGCGGCGAAGGCCATAAAGCTTCTGCGAGATAAGTTTTCCAGTTTCATACCTGCTGTTTTCCTCAGTTTCTTATGGTTTGTGTCGTGCCCCTTAACCATAATCAACCTGTGGCTTTCGCCAACCTTGTGTCACCGCTGAAATCAATAGAAAACCTTTATCATCGCGTAATCCCGCTCTTCACCAGCCTCACGCCATTTACGCTTCGTTGAGATCGCGTTGACGTTCAGGTTATATCAGTCGACAAATAAGGCACAAAGTGATTAAACCCCCTCTCCGATTAAGCAATTTTTTTAATGATAGCCCGCCGAAAAAGTTAATTTAATGTTACAAAAGCATCGCAATTGCAATAATTACCCGGCTACGTTTTTTCTCCGGCGAGACGTGGCCGTTCCGGGCGGAAGCCCATGCCAATCAACCGGCCAAACAGATGGCGTAAAAACGGATAGCGGCTGATGAGCTGCGGAACCTTACTGGGCGTGGTACGCGGGCGCTTGCCGCTGCTCATCTTGATCTGCAGGAATTGCGTCGCCACCGTCGGAAACTGCCGCCGCCGCTGCACGTTCTCTAAATCGCGCAGCGTGAGCGTGCCGTTTTGCAACGGCCGCGTCAGATAATTGGCGCTGGCCACCGCGTCCTGAATCGCCAGGTTCACACCCACGCCGCCAATCGGTGACATCGCATGTGCGGCATCGCCAATGCACAGCACGCCGGGCTTCATCCATTTGTCCAGCCGATCGATACGGATGGATAACAGACTCAGCTGCTGCCACTCCTGCAGCTGCGCCATGCGCGCCACGCTGAACGGCGCAACCTCTGCCATGCGGTTTTTCAGCGCGTCGAGCCCGGCCTGCTTCAGCGCCTCGAATTCGCCTTTCTGAATGGTGAATCCACACTGCCAGTATTCGCCGCGGTCAATGACAATGAAGTTTTGCTTCGGCCCCTTGTGGCCCATCCCCAGCTCAGGGTCGTCCGGCTGTTTATCCAGCCGGAACCACACCACATCGCGTGGAGCACCGAAGCTTTTACCCACCAGCCCGGCTTTCTGCCGCACCGCCGAGCGACGGCCATCAGCGCCTATCACCAGCGGCGCGTGAATTTCGTGACCTTGTAACGTTTTCACGCCTGCGATTACGCCATCCTGATAAAGAAAATCGTCAAAACCGGTGGATTGCAGCAGCGTGAAACCGGGATAGTGCGCCGCCTGGGCGGCGAGGAAAGTGAGGAAATCCCACTGCGGCATGAAGGCGATAAAACGGCAGCGCAACGGCAGACGGGAGAAATCGGCCATGGTGATCTCCTGCCCGCCTACTTCCGCCTGTAACTTTTCCGCGCGCTGATGCGGCAGCGCCAGCAGCGCGTCGAGCAGACCCAGCTGGTGCATGATCTCCAGGGTTGAGGGATGAATGGTGTCGCCGCGAAAATCGCGCAGAAAATCGGCGTGCTTCTCAATCACGACCGCGCGCAGGCCGGCGCGCGTCAGTAAATAGGCCAGCATTAAGCCGGCCGGACCGCCGCCGACGATACAGCAGTCGGCGTTTATCATCTGTGGAGACGGCATGATGTCCTCATCAATCGCTATATATGATAATTGTTATCATTTATATAGCATCTGCGCGTCACCAGGGTGATGATAAATGCCGCAGTCAGACTAGTGGTTTGCTACCAGCCCCAGCGCAATCAGGCTGCGCGCGGTGGCAAGAATGGCCTCCTGCGGACTGCGCGGATGCCAGTTCAGCAGCCAGCCAGCTTTAGCGGCGCTGACGTTCATATCAACGCCCAGCAGTTTTACCATTCCCGTCATCAGCGGATTTTGCGCTGCCGCCGCCCGCACCATGGCGTCACTCATTGGCTGCAGCGAAACCTTCTCTGCTTCTGCTGCCAGATGGGTTTTGAGCGTGCGCGCCACCTCAATAAGCGGCAGGCTGTGCCCCGAACTGGCAAGGAAGCGCTGCCCCTGCGCGGCGGCGTGGGTCATCGCCAGCACGTGCAGACTGGCCACGTCACGCACATCAACAAAACATGAATTGATGTCAGGACAGCCTGGCTGCCCCTCCAGTAGCTCCTTCACAATGCGAATCGAATGTGAATAGTCGGCACCCAGCACCGGCCCCAGCACCGACACGGGGTTCACCGTGGCCAGTTCCAGACCGTTACCCTGCTCAGCGATAAACTGCCAGGCGGCGCGTTCCGCCAGGGTTTTCGATTTCTGATACGGCCACACATCGCCGCTGACATCGCTCCAGTCGCGCTCGGTAAAGGGGCGCGGATAGTCCGCTGGATGTCCGATACCGACCGCGCCGAACGCCGAGGTCAGCACCACACGTTTAACGCCTGCATCGCGCGCGGCGCGCAATACGCGCAGATTTCCTTCAATCGCCGGATTCACCCAGTCAGCTTCGCTTACCTGGCTGCCGGTCGGGGTGGGTGAAGCGCCATGCAGCACGAAGCGACAGCCCGTTACTGCGTCTTCCCAGCCCGCGTCTGCCGTTAAATCGGCAACGACAAATTGCAGCGCCTCGCCTGCGGCCACCCCGGCCTGCAACAGATGCGCCCTGACTTCAGCTTCACGTTCGGCATCACGTAAGGTGGTTCGCACCCGATAGCCCTGCTGCAGCAGCGCAATAATGCAGTACTGAGCGATAAATCCGCTGCCGCCGGTAACCAGAACTTTGTCATTACTCATTTTTCTTCCTCATCACAATCATCGTTCATTCGATGCGCTCTACGGTAAGCGGCGGATGGCGGATTTTGAATGCTTGTAAATGCAGTTTACTTGCGTGATAGTACAGAAATGAGCCTTGATCCCTTTTCCGACATTCTGCGATTCGTTCGCGCTGAATCACTGCTGACCGGCGGTTTTACCGCGGGCGGACGCTGGGCGCTGCGTTTCCCTGCGCCCGATAAAATTAAATTCTTCGCCATTATCAAAGGCAGTTGCTGGGTCATACTGGAGGGCGAATCTGAACCGTTCCACTTTGCCACCGGCGACGTCGGCTTGCTGAGCGCTAAACGCGCCTTCGTGCTGGCCAGCCATCCGGACGAACCACCGGTTGACGCCATGAGCGTGTTTTATGGCGCAGGGAAAGGTCATGCGCCGATTGGCAGCGGTGATGACTTTGTCCATATCGGTGGCCATGTACTGCTTGATCCTGCCAGTGGGCGTTTACTGACCCACGTATTACCTCCCTGGATTCAGGTGCCGGCGGCGTCACCGCAGGCGGCGTCATTCCGCTGGGTGCTGGATCAACTGGTGCAGGAAGGCCAGCATGTCCAGCCGGGATCGCAGCTGGCAACGGCCCAGCTGGCACAACTGCTGTTCATCCAGATTCTGCGGGCGCATTTGCAAACCAGCAGCGCACTGCCCGCCAGCTGGCTGCGGGCGCTGAACGATGCGCGATTGGCACCGGCGTTACAGCGGCTGCATGGCGATCCGGCGCGCAACTGGCATCTGGACGAACTGGCGCGTGCCTGTGCCATGTCGCGCACCCGTTTTGCCCAGTATTTTCGCCAGGTGGTCGGCATCACGCCGATAGCCTATCTGACGGCGTGGCGCATGCGGCTGGCAGAGCGTGCGTTGCAGGAGGAAAATGAAGCGGTGGCCGTGGTAGCGCAGACGCTGGGTTACGCCTCAGAGAGCGCCTTCAGCCATGCTTTTAAGCGTGAAACGGGTCAGTCACCCAATGCATTTCGCCGCGCCGTGCGGTTACAGCAGACGCAGCGATAAAATGCGCCGCGTTGCGCGGCGCCGGGCTTTACTTAATTTGTGAAGAGACGCGCCACATATCCACTCCGCCTTCGGTGGCGTAGCGATCAATCTCCGCCAGCTCCTGTGCCGTAAAGGTCAGGTTGTCCAGCGCGCGCAGGGAATCGCTTAACTGATCAACCGTGCGGGCACCAATCAGCGCAGAAGTGACCCGCTCATCACGCAGCGCCCAGGCGATCGCCATCTGCGCCAGCGTCTGACCGCGCGCTTCAGCAAACGCGTTAAGCGCACGAATTTTTGCCAGGTTCTCTTCGCTGAGCATGGCAGAAAGACGCGGATCGCTGCCGTCGGCGCGCGCGCCCTGCGGTACGCCGTTGAGATATTTATTGGTTAGCATGCCCTGTGCCAGCGGTGAAAAGGCGATGCAACCGCTGCCGAGCTCCGCCAGCGTATCGAGCAGCCCGTGCTCAATCGTGCGGTTTAGCATCGAGTAATTGGGCTGATGAATAAACAGCGGCACTTTCTCATCGGCCAGAATCGCAGCGGCCTGACGCGTCAGCTCTGGCGAATGGGAAGAGATGCCGACGTACAGCGCCTTGCCCTGACGATGCAGCTGTACCAGCGCGCCCATGGTTTCTTCCAGCGGCGTATTCGGATCAACGCGATGGCTGTAGAAGATATCGACATAATCCAGCCCCATGCGGCGCAGGCTGTTATCACAGCTGGCAATCAGATGTTTGCGGGTGCCGGTCGGGCCACCGTATGGACCCGGCCACATATCCCAGCCGGCTTTGCTGGAGATAATCAGTTCATCACGATACGGGGCAAAATCCTGCGCCAGCCAGCGACCAAAGTTCTCTTCAGCCGATCCCGCTGGCGGACCGTAGTTATTAGCCAGGTCGAAATGGGTAATGCCGTTATCAAACGCGTGGCGCAGGATTGCTCTGCCGGTCTCAAACACGTCAACGCCGCCAAAATTCTGCCATAGCCCCAGCGAGATCAGCGGCAGCACCAGGCCACTTTTGCCGGTTTTACGGTACTGCATGTTGGTCTGATAACGCGCTGGCGATGCAACATAACTCATAACAGATTCCTCTCATTAAATGCCGCCGTGCTGGTGGGCAGAAGACGTACTCTGCCTTCCTGCAAAACCGCGCGGCGAACAGGCGATTGCCGGACAAATTTTTACCGCGTATGGTTAATCTGTAAAATTCATTATTGTGATTAAATTCATCTTTTATGGAGATAACTGATGGAATTGCGCCAGATGCGGCACTTCATCGCCGTGGCGGAACATGAAAATTTCACCCGCGCCGCGCAGAGTATGCATATTGTGCAATCGGCCTTGTCCACCTCGATCAAACAGCTGGAGGAGGAACTGGGCACGCCGCTTTTTATCCGCTCCACTCGCCAGGTGCGCCTGACCATGGCCGGGAAAGTGTTTCTCGATTACGCCAGAACCATCGGCGCCTTTGTCGAAAAAGCGTCGCAGGAAGTGGCGGCGATCGTGGCGCTTAAGACCGGAACCCTGTCGATTGGCACGGTGCAAAGCGTGCCGCCGTTTATCGATCTGCCGCAATTACTGGAAACCTTTATTCGTCGCTTTCCGGACTTTGACGTCAAGCTGTGTCAGGGATCATCGGCGAAGCTCAACGCAAAAGTGCACAATCAGCAAATCGATCTGGCGATTATGCCGGTGGAGGAAGTCTCCGACCGGCTGTCGTCGCGCATCATCGCCTGCGATGAAATCGTGGTAGCGTTCGCCGCCGATTATGCCGGATTCACCGCGATGCAGCCGGACGTCACCATGGCACAACTGGCACAGCAGTCGTTTATCGATTTCGAAGCCGGCCAGGGCACGCGCAAGGTGAATGACAACAGTTTTGCCCTGCAGGGGCTGAGCCGCAAAGTGACGTTTGAAGTCAGCGATCTGGAAACCCTGCTGAGTCTGGTTGAGCGCAATATGGGCATTGCCCTGCTGCCCGAACAGGTAGTGAAAGCGCGCAGCACGACGCTGCATTATTGCCGCATCAGCGACGTTGATGTGTGCTGGGAACTGGCTGTGGCCTGGCTCAGCGATCGTCCCGGCAGTATGAACGTCTACGACCGGCCAGTGCAGGAGTTTATGGATATTCTGGGCAGCAGCGATTAGCGCCGGGGCGGGTAACGGCGGGATAGATACTAACAGGCATAAGATCTATGCCTGTTTTTCATCACTTCAACCCAGCGTCACAGCGGGATTTTGGCTGCGGCGTCACAACAAATTCGTTGTGTCACGCAATGTCAGGCGACGTTATCCTGTGGCCGCAAAAAATGATTAACGCAATACCTCAAGACCCTTTCTATCAATGAGGTTAAGCAGGCGCAGCGCAGCGCCATTTGGCTTTTTCTCCTCGCGCTCCCATTTCACCACGGTGGCCGGGGACAGGCCAATATAGGCGGCTAACATGGCCTGACTCAGACCATGACGCTCACGTAACTCACGAATAGCCTCGCCTGACATCAGCTGTAAAACCGGCAGAGAGGTACGCAGCTCACGTAATCTGACACGTGAATCGATTTTTTCGGTAAGCTCATCGCTAATCACCCCCAGCGGGTTAAAATCATGCGCGATTTCCTGCAGATCTTTTAGATGATCAACCATCGCATATTACCTCTCGCATTTTTCTCGCCTTTATCGCTGCTCTTTCCTGCTCAGTCGTCATGGCAAACAGTTGACTGGCTACCTGTCTGTAGAGATTAAGCTCATCCTCTTTAATCTCACGTATGCCACTCTTCGTGGTCGATTTAGCGTAACCGTTAACAAAAAACAGGTGTTTTTGCGATTTGAACGCGACAATCGCTCTGGCTCCGCCGCTTTTGCCGGCGCCGAGCGGAATGCGTTTTTTGTAAACACCGCCACCCAAACTGGCCTCATACTGTCCGGCAATCAATTCGCGGGCAGCCAGACAGAGCTTGATGTCCGCAATCATTTCACCTTTGAAATTTCGGTCGAAGGGCTTCAATACATAAATGGCCATGCTGTTTCCCTGCTTTATGAAGAAGAGGACTGTCCTTGTCCCTGCCTGAACACCTATGCTACTAAGTACTATAGAAGCCTGCAATAATGGCTTCGATGAATTCATTTGCTTGCCATAGTGGTAACACGCCCGCCTGTACAGAAGCGCTTTTGTTGTATAAGTTTAGGGATGGTGTCGGTGAAAAAAATTTCGCTCAGCAGGTCACACATTTCCGGCACCGGTAGAGCGACACTATCAGTCGTTGATTAGGCTTTGGTTTACCTGCACCAGGCAATGCTAAACACAACGCGGATACTGAGAGCTTTTATGTATAGAAGTGAAGATGAAAAACTGGCCGACATTGTCATGGGTGATGCCGTGCTGCAGCTGTTGAAACGCGCCGAACCGGTAACCACTACCGCGCTGCTGGAAAAGCTACGCGCAATGGCGGCAACGGAAACCGATCCGGCACGCCAGCGCGCGTTTCGCTATGCGATTGCTGAAGTGCAGAACAGCAAAAGTGCGCCACAGGGCGAAGCGGTGGCGTTAAAAGGTAGCGATAACGTGACCCATATTTTTCGCAACCGTGATAATACGGGCAAAAACACCCGACATTAGCCCCGCTCTTTCCCTGCCTGCTTATCAATAACGTAACCGCCCGCTTATGCCTGCGCCCGACAGGTGACGGCTACACAGCTGCGCACTCTCCGGCTGCGGCTCATCCATTAACAGGGCGAGGAAGCTGTCGGCCCACCAGTGACAATCATAGCGGTGCAGATTATTCAGCAAGCGCGCATGACGGTTCTGACGGTCGCTGAGTGGCAGCCGCAACGCCGTATGGATGGCATCCGCCATTGCATCAGGATCGTAAGGATTAACGATCAGCGCGCCATCCATCTGTTCGGCCGCACCCGCGAACTGCGACAGAATCAGCACGCCGGGATTCGCGGGATCCTGCAGCGCAGCATACATTTTCGCCATCAGGCTCATGCCCGCCATCAGTGGCGTCACCAGCGCCACCCGCGCCGCGCGATACAGTCCGGCCAGCTCCTCACGGCGATAATCGTGGTTGAGATAGCTGACCGGATACCAGTTGAGCATACCGTGCACGCCATTAACCTCACCGCACAGATTTTCCAGATTGTGGCTGATTGCCTGCTGCCGGTGCGGGTGACCGCTGGCAGCAGAAGCCAGCTGCAATAACATCATGTTGCCCGCATAGTCGGGATGATGGCGCAGCAGCACTTCCAGCGCGCTGATGCGATACGGCAGACCTGCGCTGTCGTCGAGATGACCGCCGCTCAGCACCGTGTTGACCGGCAAATGTTCGCGGCTCTGCTGTTCCATGTACTGGCAGCTGTTGCTATCAAGTAACGCCTGCACCTCAGCCAGATCGATCCCGACCGGAAACACGCCGGTGGTGATAATGTGACCGTGTACGCGCAGACGGTTCCTGCCTAAGCGTTCAGCGCGAAACTCGCTCTCCAGCCACAGCAGAAAGTTATTCATATCCTGCCCGGTCTGGAAGCCAATCAGGTCACAGCACAGCAGCGATTCTGCCAGGCTGCGCCAGTCAGGGATCGCTTCAAACAGCTGACCGGACGGAAACGGCTGATGTAAAAACAAACCGATGCGGTTAGTTAAGCCGGTATCACGCAGCATTTTCACCGATGGGATGAAGTGATAATCCTGCAGCCAGATCACATCGTCCGGCATGGCATATTCGGCGATGGCGTGGGCATAAGCCGCATTCAGCTGGCGATAGGCCTGGAAGCTGGCGCTGGTGAAACGTGCCAGGTCCGGACGCTGGTGAAACACCGGCCACAACCCCTGATGGACGTAGCCGTGATAGCCCTCTTCGTATTCTGCGCGCGTCAGCGCAAATTGCAGCCTGTCGTATTCGTTACCCTGCTGAAAGCTAAGCGTGCGCGCCGCTTCCTGCGCAGCGACGGTACGTTGTCCATCCCAGCAGACCCAGAGGCCACCGCGTCGCGCCATCAGGCGATCGTAAATGGCTGCCAGCGTGGAAGACTGATGCTGATTATGTGTGACCAGAATAGTGCCGGGCATGATATTTCCCTTTAAGGTTAAGGCGCGCCACAGTGCCGCCTGCTGCGCTGATTTAACCGCCGGCAATATAAAAAAGGCGTAAAGAAAACCTGTGCGGATATAAAAATCCGGCAAAGATCAGCGCCAGTGTGTGGAAATCAGCCCGGCGCCCAGGGGGGAAGGCATGCAGCGATCAGTGACGGATGGCGCAGCCGCACTGCGACATTTCGCCAGGCACATATTTGCCGTGATGCGAATGGCGCACCTGCAACTCACCCTGCTGCCAGGCGCGGCTGTGGTCCGGACGCTGATCCAGCAGCCGGTTCAGGGCTTCCGTCACCAGTAAATCACGGCGCGGTGCCCAGCTGCTCAGGTGCCATGTGGAGCCGCGCGCCTCGTCAGCATCATCAAAGCCCACCACGGCGATATGCGCGCCCTGACCGAAGTCGCGCACGGCCTGCAGTGCGCCAAAGGCCAGCTCGTCGTATTCGCACATCAATGCATTGATGCGTTCTGCCGCACGGGTTTTCTTCAGATAAGCCATCATCGCCTGATAAGCCTGCTCACGGTGAAGGGCACCGGCATGCAGTGCTGCGTGCAGCGTCTTATCTTCCGCCTGCAGGCTGGCAATAAAACCCTGCATCTGGCGCGGCGGCGTATCACTTGCCTGCACCTGCATAGCGCCCAAACGCTGATGGCCCTGCGACAGCAGCAGTGCGCCAAGCTGCTGCCCGGCGTGATACGCATCGGCAACCACCACATCAGCGCCTGCGCTGTCGCTCGGACACAGATGCACCGCGCGCAGCGATGGCAGCAGGTGCGCGGCGATCTCCTGCGCATCCTGACACGGCGAGCTCAGGAACAGCAGTCCACCCAGCGGCAGCGACGCCGCGTTCCGCAGCGCGGCCTGAAAATCCTCGCGCGTAGCGGCGCACAGCAGCACCGGCAGCCGATCACGCGCACTGAGCTGACGCGTGACTTCTTTGAGCATGTGCATACTGTGCGGATGGCTGACATCATCGCTGACGATGCCGATGAGCGGCGAATGGACGGACATAACTGACCTCTCCTGTTACGTAGGGTACGGGAATAATTTTGACGTATTAGTATGAAATTCCACGTTACCCGAATAATCAGATATCGCCAATCGGTGGATGCGAAGGATTGCTGCTCTCCCCCTTCACCCGGTGCGTGTTGACGGCGGCAAAATGCGCAGCCGCTGCACCGGACGCCCGGTGAGCTTCGTTTTACGTTACACTGACGCCACGAATATTTTGCTAGCGGAAAATTTATGCGCATCACCCTCGATCAGGCCGATCAGCCTTTTATTCACCGCTTACTGGGCGAGGAGATCGCCAGTATCGATTCCCCGTCTGACGAACAACTGCGCCTGCAACAGGCGTTGCAGGATGCGCGGTTACAGAGAAATCATGAAGCAGAGCTCGACTGGAAACGCAACGCGCTCTATCTGCTGCTGTTTGTGTTCCTGTATGGCGCACTGGGCTGCTCGCTGACGCTGGATTTGAGCGCGGTCGCACAAGCGTCAAGCCATAAAAGCATTGCCTATGCGCTGGAAGCGGTACCGGTCCTGATCGCCTTTTCTGGTCTGTTCCTGTCGCTGCTGTTTCTGTTCGCCGCGCGCGGCAGCGCACGCCGCCTGCACAACTGGGATCACACTATCGTGCTGCTGGAAAAATACAGCGGCTGCAACCTGAGTCTGCAGATTAATGAAATGGGGGCGCGCACCACGCATTACTCGCAGTCGGCGATTACCGTGGCGCTGGCGATGTTTATCTGCCTCACCTGGGTGGTGATGTATAACTACTTCACCTTTACCACCAGCGGCGTGATTGGCAGTGTCATCTCGCTGTTTATTACCACTATGACCTACGTGATTCTGGATATTCAGCTGCTGAAATCCGGCAAATCAATCGCTATCGATGAGCCGGTGATTCCGCCAGAAGATGAGGTTGAGAAACGCCGTTAATCGACAGACCGGCAGCGGCGTAAGGTTTTGCGCCGCGCCGGTTTCGCTATCCTTATCTATACTTCAGACAGGATTTTGAGAGATATAAAGGAGTTGCGATGAAAATCTGGCCGTTAGTCGCCATTACGGCGCTGTCTGTTACCCTGGTCGCCTGTAAATCCCCGACGCCACCTAAAGGGGTGCAGCCCATCACCCACTTCAATGCCGATCGCTATCTCGGTACCTGGTATGAAATTGCCCGACTCGATCACCGTTTCGAACGCGGTAAAGATCATGTGACCGCCACCTACGGCAAACGCAGCGACGGTGGTATCAGCGTGCTGAATCGCGGTTACGATCCGGAGAAAAAAGCGTGGAGCGAGAGCGAAGGCAAAGCTTACTTCACCGGCAAACCTGACGTCGCCGCGCTGAAGGTCTCGTTCTTCGGGCCTTTTTATGGCGGTTATAACGTGATCGCGCTGGATGAAGATTATCAGTATGCACTGGTCGCCGGGCCGAACCGGGGGTATCTGTGGATTCTGTCGCGTCAGCCCACCATTCCGGCTGAGGTCAAACAGCGTTATCTCGCCTATGCCCAGCGACTGGGCTTCGCAACCGATCAACTGATTTGGGTTAATCAGTCACGATAAGAGGGTGCAGCGCCAGTGACTCCCGCGCGGGCGTCAGTGATTACGCTGGCAGTAATCAGAGTAAGGTCAGTAACAGGCATTGCGTAAATTGACGGCCTTACTTTTTATTGAAAAACGGGTGTTGATGATCTGTTAAGTCAGCAGAGATAAAACGGATGGTAGTGTATCTCTTCGTGAGTATTACCCGCAGCGGCAGCCTGAGCTGCCCGTTACGAATCGAGAGGCTAACCAATGAGTAAGTATTTTCTGGCCTGCTTTTTGGCACTTTTTGCATGCTCTGTCAGCGCTGGACAGGGAGGAGCCGGAGGTCAGGGAGGAAACGGCGGCTATGCGGGAGAATCCGGCGCTGACGGTGGAAACGGCTCAGATGGGGGTAATACTGATGGCTCTGCCGGCAGGCCGGGATGTCCCGGCGGCACCGATCCTGATGCGGACGGAAAATTTTATCTTCCTGGTACCACCCAGGAGTGCAATCCAGGCAAGCAAGATTCGATGAAGGTACATCAGCCGACGGTAACCGGCGCTTAATTCGCTAGCCTGTTGCCGAGGTAAGTGCATGTTTGGGCCAGCGTGTTAGTTATTTCCCCGTCATGTACGGTTTCAGTCACTCTCTAAGCGTCAGCAGCAGGCTGGCGCCGCCAAAGGCCAGTAGCAAACCTATTCTCTATTGCGCCGCCGCCGGTAAGTATGCTCAACCAGAGCGTTTCGATATGCGGAATAAAGTGGACTGGCTGCGCACTGCCCGTTAGTCTTAGCCTCTGGATATGTGGAGATGCTGTG
>NZ_JASEWO010000294.1:0-3102 GCF_030024295.1 Pantoea sp. Pa-EAmG | reverse complement strand
ACGTGCGCGACACCATGCTGAGTACCTGCCTGGTGAATGATGAAGGCGTGCGTATTTCGACGGTTGAACACCTGAATGCTGCATTGGCAGGTCTGGGTATCGACAACATTATTGTTGAAGTCGATGCGCCAGAAATTCCGATCATGGATGGCAGTGCCGCGCCTTTTGTTTATTTGCTGATGGATGCCGGTGTCGAAGAGCTGAACAGCGCGAAGAAATTCGTGCGCGTGAAGCAAACGGTACGGGTTGAAGATGGCGATAAGTGGGCCGAGATTAAACCGTACAACGGTTTTTCACTCGACTTCACCATCGACTTCAAACATCCGGCGATCGACTCAAGCTCGCAGCGTTACCAGCTCAATTTCTCGGCTGAATCCTTTGTGCGTCAGATTAGCCGTGCGCGCACCTTCGGCTTTATGCGTGAAATCGAATATCTGCAGTCTAAAGGCCTGTGCCTGGGCGGTAGTTTAGATTGTGCGATTGGCCTCGATGACTTCCGCGTATTGAATGAAGATGGCCTGCGCTTTGAAGATGAGTTCGTGCGTCACAAAATGCTGGACGCCATCGGCGACCTGTTCATGTGTGGTCATAACGTGATTGGCGCATTCTCTGCGTTCAAGTCCGGCCATGCGCTGAACAACAAACTGTTGCAGGCGGTACTGGCGAAGCAGGAAGCCTGGGAATGGGCGACCTTCGAAGACGAAGCTGAACTGCCACTGGCCTTCAAAGCGCCAAATTTAGTGCTGGCTTAATTAGTCAGCCATCAAACGGCGGGCTTCCCTGACACCCTCTCCGGTCAGTGGAACCCGCCGTTTTTTATTGCCCGCCGCTAAGCTGTAATCCCGCTCGCAAAACCCTGTTGCCAGCGACCAAACCCTGCGCAAAAAAACGTGAAATCCGCCGTAAGCCCTTTAATCCCTGATGTCGAAGCCCCACATAAGTGCTATTATCTGGCGCTCATGTAAGCAGGGTGCGTAACGCAACTCTGGCTTAGCGCTTAATGACTGGCATGATGGACGAAAGGTGATCGGGATTTTCTCACGCTGGCGACAACTCGGCAGACGCTATTTCTGGCCTCATCTCCTGTTGGGAATGGTGGCGGCCAGTCTCGGCCTGCCTGCCTGTGCACAAAGCGCAGAACCCACCAGCAGCGATTCGCCGGTCAGCAGCCTGTTTACCGGCAAGGTGGTGCGGTTTGATCACCTGATTCGCCTGCAGGAAAGCGCGCGCCGTCCCAGTTTCAACGTTGACTACTGGCATCAGCACGCCATCCGCACCGTTATTCGCCATCTCTCATTCAGCATGACGCCGCCCGCGACCGCGGAAGCGGAGCATGCATTGCCGCTGGCGGCGCAAAAGCTGGCGCTGATTGACTCGCTGCAGGCGCTGCTGACTTCACCCGCGCAACCTTTAGCCGCGATGGCACCGCCGTCGCGAGCGCATCATGTTTCGCCCAACGTTCACTCTTCTGCTGACTGGCAGGCTGCTATTCATGGCATCCGCGCCGGACCTTTCATTGCTTAACGCTAACGTTATTTTCCTTTTTCTGTTTTTTGCTTTTGCAGCCCGTATTGTCACGGCTGAATTGAGATAAATTTATTATGTTAATCAAATTGTTAACGAAAGTTTTTGGTAGCAGCAATGATCGTACTCTGCGCCGCATGCGTAAAGTGGTCGATGTCATCAACAAGATGGAGCCGGAGTTCGTCAAACTGTCTGACGACGAACTGAAAGCGAAAACCGATCAATTCCGCGAGCGCCTGAAAAAAGGTGAAACGCTGGAGAGCCTGATTCCCGAAGCCTTCGCCACCGTGCGTGAAGCCAGTAAGCGCGTGTTTGGCATGCGCCACTTTGATGTGCAGCTGATCGGCGGCATGGTGCTCAACGAACGCTGCATCGCGGAGATGCGCACCGGTGAGGGTAAAACCCTGACTGCGACGCTGCCAGCCTACCTGAACGCGCTGAGCGGCAAGGGCGTGCACGTTGTGACCGTCAACGACTATCTGGCGCAGCGTGACGCCGAAAACAACCGTCCGCTGTTTGAGTTCCTCGGTCTGACAGTCGGTATTAACCTGCCGGGCATGCCGGCGGTGGCTAAGCGCGCTGCCTATGCAGCCGATATCACCTACGGCACCAACAACGAATACGGCTTCGATTATCTGCGCGATAACATGGCCTTCAGTCCGGAAGAGCGCGTACAGCGTAAACTGCACTATGCGCTGGTGGATGAGGTGGACTCGATCCTGATCGATGAAGCGCGTACGCCGCTGATTATCTCGGGTCCGGCCGAAGACAGCTCCGATCTCTACATCAAGGTCAACAAAATCATCCCGCACCTGGTGCGCCAGGAAAAAGAAGACTCGGATAACTTCCAGGGCGAAGGTGACTTCTGGGTGGATGAAAAAGCCCGTCAGGCGCACATGACCGAGCGCGGTCTGGTGAAAGTGGAAGAGCTGCTGGTCAGTCAGGGCATCATGGATGAGGGCGAATCACTCTACTCGCCGACCAACATCATGCTGATGCACCACGTGACGGCAGCACTGCGCGCCCATGCACTGTTCACCCGCGACGTTGACTACATCGTGAAGGACGGCGAGGTGATCATTGTTGATGAACACACCGGCCGTACCATGCAGGGACGTCGCTGGTCTGATGGCCTGCATCAGGCGGTCGAAGCCAAAGAAGGTGTGGAGATCCAGAATGAAAACCAGACGCTGGCTTCCATCACCTTCCAGAACTACTTCCGTATCTACGAGAAACTGGCCGGTATGACCGGTACCGCTGATACTGAAGCGTTTGAATTCAGCTCCATCTACAAACTCGATACCATCGTGGTGCCGACCAACCGTCCGATGGTGCGTAAAGATATGGCCGATCTGGTCTACATGACCGAGAAAGAGAAGATCGACGCCATTATCGAAGATATTCGTACCTGTACGGCTAACGGTCAGCCGGTACTGGTGGGCACCATCTCGATTGAAAAATCGGAAGTGGTATCTCAGGAGCTGACGCGCGCGGGTATTAAGCACAGCGTACTGAACGCCAAGTTCCACGCCAGCGAAGCGGATATCGTGGCACAGGCAGGTCAACCAGCTGCAGTCA
>NZ_JASEWO010000070.1:0-22390 GCF_030024295.1 Pantoea sp. Pa-EAmG | reverse complement strand
AAGAATATTCAATCATCATTTTATTCATTAAAATCAATGGTTTTTACCATTTCCCCTCGGCGGATTCAGAATTATTGCGCCAGGAAAAGAACAGGGTGTCAGCGGTAGCATATCGGTGAAAAATTTCCTGGTGCGGACGGTTATGAGCTAGGTATTGATTATTTGCATGCAAGAATTATTTCTCTCAAAAATTCGTTGGTTAATTTTATATTGAGAATGTCACTAATATAGCGATGTGTAGCTGCGTCAATCTGAACGACAGGTCCGAAATGAATTTTAAAATTAACCATTCCGGGTGATGAATCTGCGTCACACAATGCCGATAACACATTCATATCTGACACTCTCATCTACTTACAGCGAGAATTAATATGAAAATATCCACCCGACTTGCAACGGGCTTTGGCCTGCTTGTTGTACTTTTTATTATCTGTACCGGCATTGCGCTCAACGCCCTGAGTAATGCGAGCAAAGGTATGGACGATGCGGTTAACGTCAAAATGAAAAAGTATCAGCTGGTGCTGGATATGCGTGGCAGCATCAGGGATATGGGCATTGCGGTTCGTAACCTGGCGCTCTTAACGGATATTGAGGCAATGAAGCCTGAATGGGAGCGCGTACAAAAACAAGAAGCGCAGTATATAGCCAGCCGCAAGGCTTTGGCTGAGGTGATGCAGGAGGATTCAACACCGCAGGGGCGGGAAGTCATGAGCCGCATTACTGAAGCTGAGGAGCCTGCACTTTCGTCGCTTAAGCAGGCTGGCCGGCTCGGGCTTGAAAATCGCGCTGAGGAAGCCACTGCCTATCTGCTGAACGTCACGCGCCCGGTGCAGAGTACCTTGCTCAAAGCGCTTAATGATATGACGCTGGTTCAGATGAAAAATACGCAGTCCGCTGTTGAAACCAACAGTCAGGCGACACGCCGGGCATCGCTGATACTGATGTTGCTCGCGGCCGCATCAGCACTGCTGGCAGTGGGAACATGCGTTATGACCATTCGCGTACTGATGCGCCAGCTGGGCGGCGAGCCAGTGCAGGCGCAGACTCTTGCGGCGACCATTGCTTCTGGCGACCTGACGACGCCTGTAACGCTGCGAAACAATGACAGTACCAGCCTGATGGCTTCTCTGGATGGCATGCAGGCAAACCTGCGTGGTCTGGTATCAAAGATAAAAGACTCTGCTGCTTCAGTGGCGCTGGCGGCGGATGAGATATCACAGGGCAATACAGAATTGTCATCCCGCACCGAGGAGCAGGCTGCAGCACTGCAGGAAACTGCGGCCAGTATGGAGCAGCTTACCGCCACCGTGAAAAGTAATACGGCCGGCGCGCAGCAGACCGCAGGGTCTGCCCGGGATGCGGCAACGCTGGCACGCGCAGGTGAGGCCGACGTACAGCGTATGTCTGAAACCATGAATGAGATCTCATTGAGCGCGACAAAGGTACGGGACATCACCTCCGTGATCGAAAGCATTGCCTTCCAGACCAACATTCTGGCGCTCAACGCAGCGGTGGAGGCCGCCCGGGCAGGTGAAGAAGGACGCGGTTTTGCCGTGGTTGCCGGTGAAGTCAGAACGCTTGCACAGCGCAGTGCAAATGCTGCTCGCGACATCAAACAGCTGATTGAACAGGCCGTTGAGCAGGTCGAAAGCGGCGTTGAGGTGGCAGCAGGTACAGGGCAGAGCATATTGAAGATTGTCAGCATGGTGGGCGAACTGGCAGAGGCCATGGATAATATTTCACTGGCTTCTTCTGAACAGATGCAGGGCATTTCTCAGGTTAGCATTGCGGTAAGTCAGATGGATGGTGTCACGCAGAATAACGCTGCGCTGGTTGAAGAGTCCTCTTCGGCGTCTCAGTCTCTCTCTGAGCAGGCGCACGCTCTGCGGGGGATGGTGGACACATTTCGTGTCTGACGTAAAAGGGCTCAGCGTTCCTGAGTAGAAATCAGACTAAGTACGCCCAATAAATCACGTGCATATTGGGGATTGAGTCGGGTGGGGCGGAAAGATGTTTGCTGAATTTATTCTGCAGCCGTCCCGACCTTTCAAAAGAAACCTACCCCGCCATGTCAGGCTGGCCAAAACGCGCTGGCCTTATTTCGCAACCTTTGATGGGGTCTGCGAATTGGCTTGAGACGTTACGCTGTTTATTCTCACATCTATAATGCGGTCGGTTGCTGGGTTGTGAGTATTCGCTGCCAATGCGAAAGCAACCCGATAGCAGGCGCGGTTTCCGCAATCTGTCCGGGATGCTATTAATGCATAAATGATCTGCATGGAAGCCATGATGAATAAAACACTCTCACTTATCGCCGTCATGTGATTAGTCGGCTGCCAGTCCCATACTAAACAAACAGCAAGGCAGTCATTCAGGTTTCCAACCGCTTCAGAGATAAGAAGCGAGTGCGAATCGCAAACCTCCTCGCAAATAGCAAATAAAGATACTCATCTGTGGCTTTGTCAGGCCGTTACCGCAATACAGTATCGGTTTTTTGACGCGAATTTATATCACGGTAAGACCTGTGATTTGGTCATTACGCAGCCCTTAGGTCAGCCACCGGCTAACGTCACTGCGCAGGGCGGAGATGCTGATCTGTGCGCCGTCGCTATCGATGCGGTAAAGCAGGCGATAGATGCCAACACCTTTCCCATGCGGCCTGCGTATCTGAAAGAAAAGATACCGGTGCGTTTTGCACCCTGACTGGCTTTGTCCTGATCAGACCGTTGCTGCATAAGCGTAACCATAGGTAACAAAGTTCGCCGTTTAACTCCTGTATATCACGCCGTCAGCCCGGCCAGGCTATGCTCAGCATCACCGACATAACACGTATCTTTATGGAGATTTACGGCAATGAAAAAACAGTGGATTGCGGCCCTGGCAGCGGCAGGCCTTCTTTTAGTCGTTAGCGCCCAGGCAGAGGCAAAAGGGTGTCTGAAAGGCGCCGTCGCTGGCGGCGTGGCAGGTCATCTGGTTCATCATGGCGTTGCCGGAGCGGCAGCGGGCTGCGCGGTGGGCCACCACATGGCCGCCAAAAAACAGAAAGAGGCGGAACAAAAGCAACAGTAAACCGCGGGTGGTTGGTCACGTAAAAGTGGTGTCAGGCTTTCTCATCGAACCAGTTCTGAAACCCCGCTATTGCATCAGGCATCATGTCGCGTGCGCGTTCCATAATCAGGATCTCCGCAGAGCGCAGCCCGTTCTGCGGGTGCGAGGCCTCGCACAGTGCCAGAGCCAGGTCTGAAGCATCAAGCATCGCCAGGTTGACTCCCACGCCAACCGGCGGCATCAGATGAGCGGCATCGCCAATCAAGGTGATGCCCGGCCGTGGTGCCCAGCCAAAATCGGCGGGCAGGCTGTAAATCGGGCGTCTGACATAGTCACCGGTGGCGTTCACCACCAATTGCAGGGAAGCGGCCCAGTCGCGGTAGCTGTCGCGCACCCAGGCGGTGAGGCCGGAGGAGGCTATGTGTTGATCGATGACATCAGGGGCGCGCTTCATCGCCGCATAGACGCAAATCCTACCGCCGCCGTTGCGTTGCGTGACCAGCGCCTGCGCACCGCCAAAGCTGAAAGCGGTTCCGTTGCCGGCAATGCTGTTGATTTGGTCGGACGGGTGATCTATCCAGCCTTCGAAAAAGGTAATGCCGGTATAAACCGGACGTACCGGTGTCAGATAACGGCGGACCCGCGACCAGGCACCGTCTGCACCAATCACGATATCGGCTTCGTAGCGCCTGCCGTTTCTGAACACCAGCCCGTGCGCTTTTTGCTGGCCATCGTCAACGTAATGCAGTTTGTGACCCCACTGCAGGGTCTGCGGTAGCAGGGCGCTCAGCAGCAGGTTTTTCAACTCACCGCGATCGATTTCCGGTTTATCCATTTCACCTTCCGGCGTGAATCTGTCGGCCTCAACTTCTCCGGTAAGGTAATTCAGCATCCGGCTTTCCTGATCCTCGTGCCTGGCGATGTTGATGAACTGTTCGAGCAGGCCCGCTCTGCGCAGCGCCGCCTGGCCGCTGTCAGCATGCAAATCAAGCGAACCGCCCTGACTCCGTGCAGCATCCGCCGGCTCATCCTCAAACACCGTTACGTTAAAACCGTGGCGCTGAAGAATCACGGCCGCCGTGAGGCCTGCCGGGCCGCCGCCCACGATAGCGATAGTCAGTTTGTCCGACATGTCTTTTCTTCCCCAATGTGAAAGTGGATACTGTATAATCACAAAGTTGACATATCAACTACGCGACGGGATAAATAATGGGCAGCACAGAAATTTCAGACGCAGAGTGGCAGGCATGGCGCGGATATCGCCGGCTTGCTGAAGTCATCACCGGACGCATTGTCAGAGAGATCAATGAGGCGACCGGGTTGTCCGGCCCGGATTTCATGATCCTGATGGAAATCAACCGCAGTCCGCAGGGCGTACTGCTGCAGCGTGAGCTGCTGGAATACCTTGAATGGGACAAGTCGCGGCTATCGCACCAGCTTTCACGTATGGCCGCCCGGGATCTGGTACAGCGCAGCCGCGCGACTCGCGCAGGGATTTCAGTCCGCATGACAGAGGCAGGGAGCCAGCTGCTTGCTACAGCGCGGCCGATACATGCAGCGGGCGTGCGGCGAAATTTCCTCGATTTGCTGACGCCGGAAGACATCGAAGGGTTGATCGCTATCACCGGGCGGTTACGGCAGTCTGCCAGCGGTTTTATCGAATAATTCCCGGCCGGTCAGGTTCAGACACTCCTTCTGCAACCGGCACAATCGCGGCAGCCGTTGACGGGATCATGTGAAAGACTAATTAAAACAGGGGTTTGTATTTTTCGCGCTGTCAGGCTGTTGACAGCCTCTTCGTGCTGGCCCTAAATTGAGCAGTCGCTCTAATTTTGAGCCTGGTCCTGCCGCTGATGGTGAAAACAATGTTACTGAGAGCCACCTCCCGTTTCTGGCGTTATTTGATGAAGAACCTTCTGACGTATGCTGCCATTCTGCTTGCCGGCGGGTTAGCCACCGCGAATATGGCCAGTGCTGCCGTCACCCATGTCGCTATCTATCGCGGCGGTGCGGGCTGTCCTGGCTGCTCCGAAATGGTCCGTAAAGCGCTGGAACAGAGCGGTCTGCCGCTGGACATCGCGTATGTCGGAGAGCAGGAAAAAATAAAGGTCACGGAGGATAATCTCGCCACTTTTGATGTGTACATCCAGCCCGGAGGCGGGCAGGACATCCCCGGCGCCTTTGCTGCGCTGGGCGACGAAGGGGCTGAGGCCATACGCAAATTTGTCCGCAATGGAAAAAGCTTTCTCGGATTGTGTATGGGCGCGTATCTGGCTGATGAAAACTGGCTGGGGCTGATCCCCTCATCGCTGGACTCTGAAGTCATGCGCAAGGGGACTAACATACCCGACGAGGGCGATTACGTTGTGGATGTTGTCTGGCAGGGTAAAACCGAAAAATTTTATTATCAGGATGGTCCTTACCTGAATGCCGAAAACGCGCACGGCTTTGTCGCTCTGGCGCGCTATGCCAACGGTGATATCGCGCTGGCGAAATATACTTACGGTAAAGGCACGGTGCTCCTGAGCGGACCGCATCCGGAAGCGGATGAAAGCTGGATGGCGCCGGAGAAAAACAATCCGGCCTACACCTCAGCCGGCAGCAAGATGGCCAGGCTGTTTAATGATTTAAAGCCCGGGAGGTAAGCGGCTATGTGGAAAAATCCCTGCTAGCGACAAAGTTTCTGCAAGGCGGTCATTATCTCAAGAAAAAAATGTGTCCGCTTATCCGCAGAGTAGTTAAGAATAAGCGCGCTTGAGTAACCGTCAATCAGGGCGTGAAGATTACGCGCCACCTCGTCTTTACCTGCTTCGCTGAGGTGGCTAAATGCCTGGCCGGATAAGCCCTGACGGATGATCGCTGTCCACGTCTGCGTGCTGGAGAGCAGCAGCTGCTCAAATTGCTTATCCCTCGCCGCCAGCGGCCACAACTCGAGGTAGATTAACCAGTGAGAAGCCGGTCCGTCTGGCAGGAGATAATCCACCAGCGCACGAAAAAAGGCGTCATGCTGTGAATCATCCCTCTTTTCGCTCTCTACAGAGAAAGCGGCAACGTCCTCATCCAGCATGAAAGCAATCGAGTCCAGCCTCAGCGCATCCCAGTTTTTGAAATAGTGGTAGATATGGCTGCGGGATATGCCCAGCGTATTGGTCAGATCGCGGGTTGAAACATTGTTGAAGCCGCGCTCCCGAAACAGCTGCAGCGCCGCGAGAATGATATTTTTCTTAACCGTTTCTTTTTTCACGTTCAACCTTAAAAGACACCGTTGTCCTGAACGTTAATTCAGCAACCTGTCGACGGACCTGCCTTTCTGCGTTACGCCTCAGCGTGTTTCTCATTAACCAGCCAGCGTACCTTAGCAGAAAATTTTCCCCCTGTCGGGGGCGGGATTGCAGCAGGCCAGCCAGGGTTTGAGCGCAGTGCGAGGGCGCGGCTGCGGAGCAAACATGCGCTGTGCAGTCAGGGCGGTGCAGGATTTTTATTCAGTCGCCATCCGGTAAAAATCGTGACCGGCCTCACACTTTCTCGTTTCTGACTATACTCAAACCTCCTTTTTATCCCGTCATTGACCAGGTCTTGAATCACCCATGGACGATAGCAAGCACAATCCTTCGCAGTCTCAATCCGATGATAGCGGCAGCCTGACATTTACTGTTCAGCAGCGCCTGTTTTTTGTGGTGTTAGTCGCCACGATGGGCGCGCTGGCGTTTGGCTACGACACCGGCATTATTTCCGGCGCGCTGCCCTACATGACGCTGCCCGCCGCGCAGGGCGGTCTCGATCTCACGCCATTTACCGAAGGGCTGGTGACCTCTGCGCTCACCTTTGGCTCCGCGCTCGGCGCGTTCATCAGCGGTTATGTCTCGGACCGCTTTGGTCGCCGTATCACGTTACGCAGCCTTGCCCTGTTGTTCATTGCCGGGGCGTTAGGCACCACGGTTGCGCCGAATCTGGAAATCATGGTGGTGATGCGCTTTATTCTGGGTTTCGCGGTGGGCGGCGGATCGTCAACGGTTCCGGTCTTTATCGCTGAAATTGCCGGGCCTAAGCGCCGGGCACCGCTGGTCAGCCGCAACGAACTGATGATTGTGTCAGGGCAACTGCTGGCTTATGTCGTCAGCGCCGCCATGAGTTTGTTACTGCACGATCCGGGCATGTGGCGCTATATGCTGTCGCTGGCGATGATCCCCGGCATTCTGCTGTTTATTGGCACCTTTTTTGTCCCGGCCTCACCGCACTGGATGGTGGCGGAAGGGCGCTTTAATGAGGCGCTGCGTATCCTGCGCAAACTGCGGGAAAATCCGCGCGAGATTAAAAAAGAGATGGCAGAGATGCGGCAGAATGCCCGCGAAGCCCGTCAGGGGCCACCTGCGCGCGAACTGTTAAAAGAGAAATGGATTGTGCGTCTGCTGCTGCTGGGCTGTGGCATGGGCATTGTCGCGCAGTTTACCGGCGTCAACGCCTTCATGTATTACACGCCAGTTATTCTGAAAAGTACCGGTCTGGGCACCAGTGCTTCGATTGCGGCCACCATCGGCAACGGGGTGGTATCGGTACTGGCCACCTTTGCCGGCATTAAAGCCATCAGCCATTTCGGCCGGCGCCCGATGCTCATGACCGGGCTGTCGGTGGTGATTGCGATGCAGCTGGCGCTGGGCGCGGTGCTGGTTCTCATGCCGCAAAGCCTGACGCAAAGTCTGCTGGCACTGGCGTGTATTCTGGTGTTCCTGTTCTTTATGCAGATGTGCATTTCCCCGGTTTACTGGCTGCTGATGTCGGAGTTATTTCCGATGAAAGTTCGCGGGGTATTAACCGGTTCAGCGGTAGCGTTTCAGTGGATATGCAACGCCGTGGTAGCGCTTGCATTTCCGCCTTTGCTGTCGCTGGTTGGTAATAAGGCGTTCTTTATCTTTGCCGCAATCAATGTGGCTTCCCTGATGTTTATTGCCGTGATGTTGCCGGAAACCCGGGGGAAATCACTGGAAGAGATTGAATCTCACATGCGCGAGCATTTTGGTGAACCTGCGGATCAAGCCGCGTCATCAACCTGATCCCCAGCACGCTGTGCCGCGGCACCCGCCGCGGCATTATCGCCATACTCTGTTAAATAATTCCTGTTACAGGCTTCATTTCAGAACTTGCCTGCACCGGTTCGCTCAATAGGGTCTACAGTGTGACGTGAGGTTCTCATCAACGTGAAATGGAGGAAGTAAATTTGTCTATTCAACACGACGGGAAAGGGCACGTCATTATTGGCGAAGCGGCACTAAGCCTGGCTTTGGGCAAAAAGAAGATCAGCGTTAATACGCTTATCGACGAGCTCAGACACATGAAACGCGCTGGCGGCAGCGACACACGCCTGTCCGCGATTTCAGAGGCGATCGGCTGGCTCAGAAGCTTTGATGAGCCTGAGCAGGCCGCGATCCATGTGCCGTACCTGCAGACGCTTGCAGGCCTGAACGACGAGAAGAACTGACGCCATAAGACGTAGTCCGGCTCTGGCCGGAAGACGACAACGTAGATGACCTCATCGGACGCGCGTTAGCGTGTACCGGCCGGAGAAAACTGTCAGGGATGACGTCTTCACCACCATCAAACCTCGTATTAACGATTTTCGGCAACGCGGCATGTGGCAACGGATGCGGGCTTTAGCGACGGATGTGCAACGCGCTGAAGGTGAGCGGATGAATCAAACGATCAGCGACCAAACAGCATCGCCAGCAGGGAACGTGCCTGTTCCGCTTCGACGTCATCGTCCGTGTCATTGATGTGCCCGATAAGCTTGAGGCAGATCGCGGTGCGCGTCAGCCGACGTTCCTGACGCAAAATTTCAACGGTGATGCGTCCCAGTAGCGCAATCTGGCGGGGATCGGTGACCTGACTGAAGTAACCGGCTAGTCCGGTATTGTGACAAGGCGGCAGCCCGTTGTTTCTCATTTGTCCACCTGCAGCACTCGATCATCTTGTAGGGCGCAAAGTAACCGATACGATATCGTCTGTACAGCAACAATCCTCATACCGTGTCAGGTAATCAGCGGGTTGTCCAAACCGATACCGTTTTTCCTGCCGCTGAGCCCAGCCATCATGCCGGTTATTTCAGCACGTAAGCCCCTGAGATTAATGTGTTAGCATTTTTTGCACAAGAATGTAGCTAATACAGAAAAAGTATTGCTGTACAAGTTTTATTTCTTTGTATAAGTTTACGCACAGAGAGAAGCGACGGTATTTTAACCATCTGAGGGGATCATCATGCGTCAGAATGTTGCAAAATTTCCAGACAGCGCCAGTGAGATTGCCCGCTATTTCAGCAGAGAGACAGCACCTACTCAGCAGGAAACGCTGGGGCAGATTGTCGTTGAGATCCTGCGTGCAGGAAAAAACCTCAACCGTAAGGCGATCTGCACCAAACTGCTGAGACGCCTTGAGGTCGCGGCAAATTATGAAGAAGAGCGTCATTACCAGACGCTGATTGGCATGCTGTTTGAACGCTGATACGAAAAGGGATAATCGGTGGTACCTGCAGCATGCGCTTTATGACCCGGGAAGGGTCAGCCACTTGTCCGAAAGGGCACAGTCCCGCAGGGGGTGGGCATGCAGAGAAGTCAAATTGAACGTTTAACCGAAATCGTTCTGGGCGAGGCGGTGGTCAGGCTGCTCGATAATAATGAACGAATCAATGTGGCGACCGTTTCAGCCCGGCTCCGGTCAATGGCCGCAGAGGAATTTAATACCGATCGTCTGGAGGCGATCAGGATCGCCATCAGGGAACTGCAGATGCAGTCAGCAGCCCGGGAAAATCGTGAAAAGCCGATGGCTGCTCTGGGCGGGATGTCACAACCCAGGGCTGGTAAAAAGCATTAATGACAGGGACGGTACGATCTCGTGATTAACCGGAGTGCGGCAGGACACCCGGCATAACACGGCCATCTCAGGATGGCCGATTTTTTTGGCGACCACCGGGCTGTCAGCAGCGCCCGGTTTATGGATAACGACACATGCAAACCAACGAACACTCATTCAGCGCGGAAGCGGCCCTTATTCACCATTTTCGCAGCGGCGGTGAGCGCTATGCAGCCGAAGCCGCGGCCCTGGATGCCGTAATTCGCGATATCGTCATCCATGGCCAAAAAGTGACGAGCAAAACCATCATCCTGTATCTCATCGCAGAGCTTGAGATGACTACCGATATTGTCAAACTGGATGTACTGCGCAACGTGCTTGAAATCGTGGTCGGCAGAACGCCGGATGATGAAGGGTTCTGAAAAGGTTAGTAAGCCGGAGCAGTGCATTAAGCTTAGTGCATCTGCTTCACAAGCATACTGATGGCATTTAAACAGGCTTGCCGCTGTTTATCTTCGCTTGCCGTTTCGCCAAGATGATGCAGGGCATGGGTGATATCCTGAAGTGTAAGGTGCTGGTCCGGCTTAAGAAGGCGTGCCACAACCGTTCCAATAACGGCGTAGATATCTTCGGCGGTGGTGTCATCGCTCAAATGACCTCCATCCGTTGGTGGATAAGCATACAGTATAGCAGAAACCACAGCGTCAGGCGCGGCAGATTGTCAGGCAGCGATCAGTGCAGCTTGCCGGAAAAAGAAAAATGCCCGGCAGTGAACGCCTCTTTCTTCACCGCGCTCATCTCCATTTCCCGTCTGACGTCCTCAATGACACGCAGCACAGCACGAATGCGGTCACTGTCTGTTTCGCGGTCAAGCATCGCCTGCAGCCTGTCGTTGAGGGCCGCCCAGCTTATGGCGACGTTATCATCGAGTAACGCCGTTACGGCTTCTCCGATGATGATATCCGCCATTTTATCGTCAAAATTGTTTTTCATCAGTCTGTCCGGCTGCGGTTAGGGCAATGAGCTTACCACAGGAATCTCACCCGGACACATTGAGCACATCAAACTCCGCTAAAAGATGCCGGACGCGGGTTATCGGCGCAATGATCAGCATATTGAGTTGCCGGCGTTGCAAAGAGGATGACATTTGCGTTCGCGCCGGCTATCACGGCGCTACTTTCTGACGGGTTCCGCGGCTTCAGCGCGCCCGCTGACCTCTGAAGCCGCCTGATCCAGACGATAAAGTAAGGTGTCGCCGCGTTCGCAGTAACGCGCCGGCCAGATCATCGCCCCGTTACCGTCCTCCACGTACTTCACACCCAGTCCCTCCACCACAGCCCATGGCTGCGCCAGCGCACTGCGGTACCGAAGTAACTCGCGCGCCATGGATACCGCCTCCGGTTCGTTCTCCTCCGGATGGCTGGATATAAACTGCAGTCGGGCATCGCTCAGCATTGTCTTCTCCTGTGAGCCTGACGTTTTATCTCTTCAGAGGTTCTGCGTCGTCAGGCTTAACCGCTTTCAGATCGCCTCGCGGCTCTCAGGCCATGCCACGGCGCCGCCCTCAGGCGTAAACAGGCTGCCCTGGAAATCGATGATCCCGGCCGCCTCCAGCCACATCCACTCTTCGGGACGCTCAATGCCGGCCGCAATGACGTTGATTTCCAGCGCCGAACAACAGCGGATGACCGCCTGCATCACCGCCTGCTTCGGGCCGCTACGGTGAATATCACGAACAATATTCGCGCCGATACGTACCCGGTCAGGCTGGACGTGCGCCAGTAAAGAGAGACCGGCCGAGCCGTCGCCGAAGTTATCAATTGAAAGGCTGATGCCAGCCTCTTTCAGCTGTCTGACCGCCGTGGAAAAGTCTTCGAGCCGGGAGATGACTTCCGTTTCGCTCACGCCAAGAATGATTTGCTGCGGCACCAGCTCCGCCTGCGCGATGGCGGTGACCAGTTGACTTACCGCATCGGGAAGACAAACCAGCGTCATCGGCAGGATACTGATATACAGCGTCATGCCATCGGGACAGGCCTGGCCGGCTTTATGCAGTGCGTCTGTCACCACGTTGAGGTCATGAGTGTAACGCTCATGTTCCCCGAGTCCGGCGGGTTGCGCGTGCGGAATTGCCTCAATGGCCGTCACTTCACGGCCAAGGGGATCAACCACAGGGCGGAAAGTGACGCCACTGGCCGGCGCGGGAGATTGCCCTTCCGCGGGGATGAACTCCCAGCAATCAGCCGGGGGCACTTCAAAGTAGTTCTCTTTTTCACGCGCTTCGACAAAGGTTCTGAGGAACTGTAGCCCGCGATCGTCATAGGTCAGCTGATATTTCGACGTGCCGCGATCAAGCACCGCCTGCAGCACACTGCCGCTGTGGTGATTACGCAAATCGAACAGCTCCATGCCGGCATTACCGAAACGCCGCGAAGGAGAGTAGTCGCGCATCAGCTCGACCACATTGTGATGACGCCGGTCGCCACAGATGCGGGCGTAGATTGCCAGAACGCCGTGCTCCGGCCCTTCCAGGATTTGAAAAAAGTGCGTGCCGTTAAACAGCAGGATGCCGGTAACATGATGCTCAGCATTGAGCAGACTCGCTTTTGCCACCATCTCCGGCAGGATATTGACGGGAACATCTTCAGAGATGTGGCTGCGATAAATTATTGTTGTAAGCATTATACGCTCCAGATTGTCGCGATTGTCCTCTGACACCTTAGCAGCATGGGTTAAATTGTGAAACGTCCGGGCTGAGCGCTGCCTGGCGGCTGTTTGAGCCCGGTAAAAGGGGGAAGGCGCGAGTCAAAGGTCGGAAAAGGTGCTGAGCGTGACAGCCTGGCGGCCGCGCTGAAAAGACAAGCGGCGCTTTAAAGCGCCGCTTCGGATAAGCCTGCCAGTGAGCGATAGTGGCCCGTCAGCAGGTCTTTAGCTGTTATACCGCTGCTACTCGCGAGTTTTACCCTCTTCGATAAACTCTTCGTCGATCTCTTCGACGTTTTCCCGGTTGTCGCGGCCGGAGAGCAGATTCCAGCAGGCGATGAACAGTGCAGCGATCAAGGGGCCAATCACGAAGCCGTTGATGCCGTACACTTCCATGCCGCCCAGCGTGGCAATCAGGATCAGGTAATCCGGCATTTTGGTATCTTTGCCGACCAGCAGCGGACGCAGGATATTGTCCACCAGCCCGACCACGATAACGAAAAAGCTCACCAGGAACAGGCCTTTCCACAGCGCACCGGTGGCGAAGAAGAAGATGGCCGCTGGCACCCAGACGATAGCCGAGCCGACTGCCGGAATCAGCGACAGGAACGCCATCAGCGCGCCCCACAGCAGGCTGCCGTCGATGTCGGTGATCCAGAAGGCAAAGCCACCCAGCACCCCCTGAACCACGGCCACCACCACCGTGCCCTTGACCGTCGCGCGCGATACAGCGGCAAATTTCATCAGCAGATGGTGCTTAACATAGGTGGAGAGCGGCAGCGCTTCGAGAATCAGCCCGACCAGCCAGGCGCCGTCTTTCAACAGGAAAAACAGCAGATAAAGCATCACGCCAAAGCCCACGGTGAAGGTGAAGGTCCCTTTACCTATCAGGAACACGCTGCCCGCCATGTATTGTCCGCCCTTCAGCGCAAAGCCGGAGAGTTTTTGCTGAATCTGTGCGGCATTGTTCAGATCGTGATCCGCCAGCCAGGTTTGTGCCCACTCCGGCAGATGCTGCAGCAGCGAGGCAAACACCGTCGGGAACTGCGCGGAATTGGTTTGCAGCTTGGTGTACACCGTATTGATCTCAACCACCAGCGACGAGGTGATGATTGCCAGCGGCGTGAACACGATCAGGCAGATAATCAGTAAGGTCACAAAGGAAGCGAGCCCGTTGCGGTCGCCCATTTTGCGCCGCAGCAGTGACTTCAGCGGCGCAAAGATCACCGCCAGAATCGCCGCCCACAAAATGGCGGAGAAATAGGGCGCCAGCACATCAAAAAAGGCGATCGTGACAATCGCCAGAATCACTATAAAGAAACCGATATTTAACCCTTTAACACGCATGCAAAAGCCTCGCAGATAAACGTAGCGAATGAACTATAGAACGGCTTTTGCGGAATGTAATGTTTTTAGCGCGCAAGGCAAGGCGTGCAGGATGAAAAGCTGTCCCGATCTGTCCGCGCGATGTCCGCTCACAGGCTGGCGCGCCGGGGCGGCGGCGGCGATGATAGCCCTGACCCCTGACAGGAGAGTGCCATGCTGGAATTACGTCCTAACTGTGAATGCTGCGATAAAGATCTGCCGCCGGCCTCGCCTGATGCGCGCATCTGCTCGTTTGAGTGCACGTTTTGCGTTGACTGTGCGGAAGGCGTGCTGGCGCAGCACTGCCCGAACTGTGCGGGTGAGCTGGTACGGCGGCCGATACGTCCGGCGCAGGCGCTGCTGCGCCATCCGGCTGCAACTCAGCGATATCCTGTTTCTGCGCCACCCCGCTAAATTCGCCAGCGCAATTGGATTAATAGCCGGCGCATAATTATTGTGCGCCCGCTTGCTGGTTATTTAACCTTACGCTTCAGCGCAGTGAAAAATTAGCGTTATATTAATCACGCACATCGATTAATTGCCAGGGCAGCAATAGCGCTCGCATTATCAATGAAATGTGTCGGCCAGCTAGTTTGCCGGTCGGCTTAAATGGCGGCATAACTAAAAAATGGCATGGATTAATTTTTGCCTTTTAAATTCAATGTATTGTGATTTTATGGCGATGTTTTATACGGGCTGACTATATTTCCTGACGACAGCTGGTCAGAGCACGGACCTTATTTCTTTTCACTTTATGTACCTTTGGTGGTTATTTTCTCTGCCATGAACATTTTTACGGTTTTTTCTGAAAATAGAAGTTTTCTGAAAGTATTTTGCCCTGATGAATGTTATTCTTTCCGGGCAATGCTAGTGATGTGGCGTTGTGTGCTTCAGTTTTACCCTCTTTTTAGCAGGGTTTCCCCGCTTTATGCTTTTTATGGAAATAGCATTGTCCGCCCGATCCCCGCGATCGGGTTTTCTTTATTCCCGCTGAATTAACTGCTTATTTCCCTGCCAGCCTTATCGTGCCACGCCACCATAAAGTCTCCACAATCGTTAAGAAAGCGCTAACCTGGCGTAATGTATTGTAAGTCACCGATTTTTAAGACTTTTGGAAATGCTGTTTTAGCTTTGTTTAGGTAATAGTAAGCCTCAACGGCGCGCAGACTGCCGTTATCCCTGGAGGTAACACCATGAAAAAAACAACACTTACGATTATTGCGTCATTTATTGCATGCAGCACACTGTTTTCCAGCGTCTCCTGGGCCGACGGTCCCGGTGACCATCGCTGGGACCCGCACGGCGGCGACCGCCATCAGGATCGCGGCCCGGGTCCCGATCATCATGATCGTCGTGACTTTGGCCACGATCGCGGACCGGGCCCGGATCGTCACGACCACTATGCTGACCACCGTATGCCGGAGGGACATCGCGGCGGCGATCGCTTTGCCTGGCGCGGTCATGATTTTCGCCGTGGTTATCCGGCACCGCCGGAGTTCCGTGGTCCACACTATCGCGTCGACGACTGGCGGGCGCGCGGTCTGTATGAGCCGCCGCGCGGCGAGCACTGGGCCTTTATCGACGGAAATTATGTGTTAGTGGCGGCCGCGACCGGCATTATCACCGCCATTTTGCTGAATAACGCATTTAACTAATCCTGCCGCACGGATGGCGACGGCCATCCGTGTTTCTCTCCGCTTTCACCGCTCACCAGGTTATTCTCTGGACAACCCGTTTTTCCTTTCAACGCGTTAAGGAGTCATGATGACCATGGTAAAAATGGTGGCGGTGGATATGGACGGCACCTTTCTCGACGATAAAAAACAGTACAACCGGGCACGTTTTCAGGCCTGCTATCAGGAGATGAAGCGGCGCGGCATCAAATTTGTGGTCGCCAGCGGTAATCAGTATTACCAGCTCAAATCCTTCTTTCCCGACATCGCCAGTGAGATCGCCTTTGTCGCCGAAAATGGCGCGTGGATCCTCGATAGGGATGAGGAGCTGTTCTGCGGCGCGTTCTCGCGCGAGGATGTTAATGCCGTGCTCGATACCCTGCAGCGCGGTAACTATCCCAACCTGAAATACATCCTCTGCGGCCGTAACAGCGCTTATCACTTCAACACCATGGATGAGCAGTGGCTGGTCAAAATGCGTCACTACTGCCATCGCCTCAAGGCGATCGATAGCCTCGCGGACGTGGGCGATGACCGGCTGTTCAAGTTTGCGCTGAATCTGTCCGATGATTATGTCGATATTCTGATGGCTGATATTGAGCGTCTGCATCAGGGCGCGGCGGCGGCGACTTCCAGCGGGCACGGCTCGGTGGATTTGATTGTGCCCGGCTTGCACAAAGCCAACGGTCTGCGCCTGCTGCAGCAGCGCTGGGACATCAACAGCGATGAGGTGCTGGCGTTTGGCGACGGCGGCAACGATCTGGAGATGCTGGTGCAGTCGCGCTTCAGCTTTGCTATGCAGAATGCGCCGCAGCGGGTCAAAGACGCTGCGCGCTACGGCGCACCGTCCAATAACCAGGAGGGCGTACTGCAGGTGATCGAGCAGATGCTGGCGGGGGAAGGGCCGTTTGCTGGCTGAATAAGCAACGGGCAGCATGCGCTGCCCGAAAAGCTCAGACGACGCGCCACGCGGCGGTAATCATCTCCGTGAGCGTGGCGGGATCATAATTGACCCAGCCGTTTTTGCTGTTGGCGCGCGCCACAATCCAGTCGACCTCTTCCGCAGCCAGCGTCGGTCCTTCCAGCCAGAACGGCACAATAGCCTGCTGCTGCAGCCAGGCTTTCAGCGCCAGCGCCGGCGGTGCCGTTTCATCGGGCAGCAGGCGTTCAGCCAGCGCCGCCATCAGCCGCTGCTGTTCGGGGTGCGCGCGCTCCGCCAGTACATCCAGGAACGGGAACAGCAAACGACCGCAGACTTCGCCGTGATGGAACGGTTTAATCGCCCCCAGCTCGCCGGCAATACCGTGGATCACCCCCAAACCCGCGCTGCTCAGGCTGACGCCGCCGAGCCATGATGCCATCATCATCGCTTCACGTGCCGCATCGCCGCGGCTGTCGTCCTGATTGAGGTACGGCCACGCCTGCATGAACAGTTGCAGCCCGTTGAGCGCGTTCTGCTGACTGAACAGGTTGCCCTTGCGTGACAGATAAGCCTCGAACAGGTGGGTAAAGGCATCAATGGCGCAGGTAGCCAGTACACGATCCGGCGCCCCTTTGAGCAGATCGGGATCGAGAATCGCCACCTGCGGCACAAACACCGGATGGCGCAGCGAGGCCTTCACCTTAATGTGCTGCTGATCGGTCACCACCGCATTCTGCGTGACCTCGCTGCCGGTGCCGGCGGTGGTAGGAATGGCGATCAGCGGTAGCGTGACCGCCTGTACCGGCGTATCGCCCACTTTCTCGAGGTAGCGCGCGATATTCAGCGGATGCTGCATCATGGCGCCAAAGGCTTTGGCCGCATCCAGCACGCTGCCGCCGCCGATGGCGACAACGCGATCGACGTGGCCACGCCAGCGCGTCACCCAGCCATCGATCTCGTCTGGCGAGGCTTCATGGCTGACAATTTCATAGCCCAGAATGTGATCGTTCAGCGTCGCGCCCAGGCGTGCCCACGCCGGACTGTTTAGAAATGAGCGGCCGCAGAACAGCAGCGTGGGCTGCGGATTCGCCGCCAGCAGCGGGACCAGGCGGTCGATGCTGCCACGGCCAAACAGGGTTTGTTGATTACTGTACAGCTCAATCAGATTCTCACTCACCTGCAGATCCTTATCGGTTGGCATAAAACAGCTAGTGTAACCAAAAGCCACGCCGCTGCCGGGGCAAACATTCTGATAACCCTCCGACAAAAAGTTGATCACCTTCGCAAAACAGAAATTCACCCGCTGCACCAGGTGCTTTCCCGTCAATGTTACCCTTAACATGATACCGGTAACAGGATGTCGCATTCTGAAACATCTGGCACTGATAATCCCTTTGTCCCATTACAACAAACCGCTGCCGGTAATACGCCGAGCGCAAAAGTGGAGAAAAATTATGCCATTACTCTATGTGGCAATTGGCGTGGCGTTACTGCTGCTGCTGATGATTCGCTTCAAACTTAACGGCTTCATCGCGCTGATTCTGGTGGCACTGGCGGTGGGCATGATGCAGGGCATGCCGGTCAATAAAGTGATTGGATCGATCAAAACCGGCGTCGGCGGTACCCTGGGCAGCCTGGCGCTGATCATGGGCTTTGGCGCGATGCTGGGGAAACTGCTGGCCGACTGCGGCGGTGCGCAGCGTATCGCCACCACGCTGATCGAAAAATTCGGCCAGAAGCACATTCAGTGGGCGCTGGTGCTCACCGGCTTCACCGTGGGCTTTGCGCTGTTTTATGAAGTCGGGTTCGTGCTGATGCTGCCACTGGTGTTCAGCATTGCCGCATCGGCGCGCGTGCCGCTGCTGTATGTCGGCGTGCCGATGGCGGCCGCCTTATCCGTCACGCACGGCTTCCTGCCACCGCATCCGGGCCCGACCGCGATCGCCACGTTATTCAATGCCGACATGGGAAAAACCCTGCTGTACGGTACGCTGCTGGGTATTCCGACGGTGATTCTGGCCGGGCCGGTGTATGCGCGTTTCCTGAAAGGCATTGATAAGCCGATTCCGGAAGGGTTGTGGAACCCAAAAACTTTCAGTGAAGCGGAGATGCCAGGTTTTGGCGTTAGCGTGTGGACGGCGCTGGTGCCGGTAATCCTGATGGCGCTGCGTGCCGTGGCAGAAATGCTGCTGCCGAAAGGCCATGTGCTGCTGCCGTACGCGGAATTTTTTGGCGATCCGATCATGGCGACGCTGATTGCGGTGCTGATTGCCATCTTCACCTTTGGCCTTAACCGTGGCCGCAGCATGGATGAGGTGATGGGCACCATCACTGACTCGATCAAAATCATTGCCATGATGCTATTGATCATCGGCGGCGGCGGCGCCTTCAAACAGGTGCTGGTGGACAGCGGTGTGGACAAATACATCGCCGGCATGATGCATGAAACCAACGTCTCGCCAATCTTTATGGCGTGGTCAATTGCGGCGGTGCTGCGTATTGCGCTGGGATCTGCCACCGTCGCGGCGATTACCGCCGGCGGCATTGTGGCACCGCTGATTGCCACCAGCGGCGCCAGCCCGGAGCTGATGGTCATTGCCGTCGGTTCCGGCAGTGTCATCTTCTCGCACGTTAACGATCCGGGCTTCTGGCTGTTTAAGGAGTACTTCAACCTGACCATCGGTGAAACTATTCGCTCGTGGTCGGCGCTGGAAACCATCATCTCGGTGTGCGGTCTGCTGGGCTGTTTGCTGCTGTCCGCTGCGCTGTAACCGGCTGAGGCACCGCGCCTCAGCCCCGGCGGCTTACTGCGCTAAGGCGCGGAAGGCCGCCAGTTCGTCCTCAGGCATGCCAGCCTGGCGTGCCGCTGCGCAAATCTGCTGCCAGCTGTTGCTGTCCAGCGGAATGCCCTCGCGTTCACGTGCTGCCCGGTTGCGCGTTTCCCATTCGCCTGGCACCAGAATCTCTGCCTCACCACTTTGCGGTGAACGCCTGACCCACGCGAGAAACTCTTCGGCTTCCTGCTGCATCGCCGGTGCGTCAAACGCGTCTGGGTTCAGGATTATGGTGGTCATGCCGTTGAAGATGGCGTCAGTGCCGGAAAGCAGCGTGGCGTCATGCGTAGTGCGACCGCCGGACAGCGCGCCGCCAAGGATTTCGCACATCGTCGCCAGCGCATAGCCTTTGTGCAGGCCGAAGGCGGTCAGCGCGCCATACGGCGACTGATGCATCACGCTCGGATCGGTGGTCGGCTGGCCCTGCGCATCAAGCAAATAGCCCGGCGCGACCGGCTGACCTTTGTTATACGCCACACGCGTTTTACCAAAGGCGATGCCGCTGGTGGCAAAGTCCAGCAGCAGCGGTTCGCCGTCGCGACGCGGAAACACCGCGCAGAACGGATTGGTGCCGAAGCGGCGATCGCTGCCGTTAAACGGCGCCACCATCGGATCGCCCATCACATTAACGAAGTGAAAGGAGACAAAGCCCGCTGCGGCACACTGCTCCGCCCAGTGACCGATACGGCCAATGTGATGCGAATGATGCAGGCCAACCGCCGCAAGGCCAAACCTGTTCGCCCGCTCAATGCCGTGCTGCATGGCCTCGTACGCGGCCACCTGACCAAAGCCTTTCTGACCATTAAGGGTGAGGACCGCGCCAGCGTCTTTTTCGATGCTGACGTGCTGATTGAGCTGTAGAAAGCCCTGCGTCAGCGAGGCCATATAGCTCGGTATCATGCCGACGCCGTGGGAGTCATGGCCCGCGAGGTTAGCAGCAACAAGATGGTCAGCCACCAGGCGCGCTTCTTCGGCACTGCTACCGGCGTGCAGCCAGATAGCCTGAACAAACTGATGTAAGCGGGAAGGGGAAACACGATGCAGTTCAGTCACGCGGTTAATCTCCTTATGGGGGGGAGAGAGCATCCTGCGCTTAAATGGATAGTAACCGCAAGTAAGGGCTGATAAAGGGCCACAACACGTGGCCCAACAAACTCAGTGCGGCTGTTCAAAGCCGGCTTTAACCATCTGTTCACGCAGTGCGCGTGCAATTTCACGGTTCCCACCCGTGATCGGATAAATAACGTTGTTGACGACATCGTCAAGATAATGCTCATCAAACTCTTGCAGGGTGAGCTGCGTACCGCCTTCGTCATTAATCGCAATGCTGCCACGAATGTGACTGCCATGATCCTTTGCCTTGAGGCTGTAACGACCCATGCTGGTATTAATCGTGCTCATATTATCTCCTTGTTACGTAGACATAGCGAACAATTGAGGCCTGCTACAGGCGCTGTAATTTTAGACAATCAGCGCGCTACGCGTGCGGCGGGATAGCAACTTAAGCGATAAGCTGCGACCGGGCTCGCAGAAAAAAAGAGCAGGCAACAGTCTCTGAGGCAAGTGACTGGGATCGCGCTCGCAGCGCCCGGCGAAGCCGGAATAATCATCTATACTGAATGCACGATGCGTTATTTTTCATCCTGAAGGAGCGAACAATGAAAATAATACTGTGGATTATTGCCATCATCTTTATTGTCGGGTTATTGACGATTACTGGCGTGTTTAAACTGATTTTCTGACGCGTTCAGGCACCCGGCGGGTGCCTGAAAACATTATTCAACGTGACGGGCGGCAGAAGCCGGTTGCAGGGATGACAGCGGGATCACATCGCGCAGGCTGATCGGCTTGCCGCACGCGGCGCAACAGGCGCCGTGATGATCGGAATCGTCGACCTTTTCCTTGCCGGGTACTGTATAAAAAAATTTGGCGCAACCGCAGCGGCTGCAACGAATTGTCATCTCAGTTCCTCCTCTCTCCGTCCTGGAGTGATGAGATTTATCTCAATCATCGGGTGAGTTCAATTGATAAATTTTATTAATTTATTCATGAAATCAATTTCTACGGATAAGTTGCTGAATATTAAGTAATCACCCTAAGTAATCATCAACTGAGCGGTGCATTTTCTGCACCTTTTACCCTCTGCGTTTTGTTTATTTGCCGTTTCGACTCCGTTCGCGCAGTGAGGTAAAATTAACCAGCTGATTGCCAGCAGAGCCGGGTGCGACTGGCGCCATTGTGGCGCGCGCGCTGTACGCGCTCGTGGCATCAGCCATTAACCCACGGCAGCATGCGGCGCGATGTGGCGCTACGCGGTGACTGCCGGATACAGGATGATTTAACAGGAAGCATTGTTGTGAACTGGCGTATTTCTGCAGCCTTTTGCGGCTGTATTTTGATTTCATCGGTCTCTTTTTCGACACCAGCGGCAACCACAGGCGAAGCGATTAAATCGGGCTGGAATACCTTCTCCGATAACGTGGCGCAAACCTGGACACAACCGCAAAATTACGATCTTTACGTCCCGGCTATCACCTGGCACAACCGCTTTACTTACGATGATGAACACATCAAAAAGTACAACGAGCGGCCGTGGGGTGCGGGCGGTGGCGTTTCGCGCTGGGATGAAAAGGGCAACTGGCACGGCCTGTATGCCATGGCGTTCAAAGACTCGTTTAACAAGTGGGAGCCCATCGCCGGCTACGGCTGGGAAGCGACCTGGCGACCGCTGAACGATCAGAATTTCCATCTGGGTGCCGGTTATACCGCGGGTGTAACGGCCAGGGATAACTGGCGATATATCCCGGTTCCGCTGGTATTGCCGCTGGCTTCGATAGGGTATGGCCCGGCAACCTTCCAAATGACGTACATTCCAGGCACTTATAACAACGGCAACGTCTATTTTGCCTGGTTAAGATTTCAGTTTTAATCGCTGAAGATGCGCAGAAAGTGTGAAGGGCATGGAAAAAATCAATATTTATCACTTTTTCATCAATTCGCGCTGG